>JAGLRU010000338.1 GCA_023136145.1 Alphaproteobacteria bacterium | reverse complement strand
TATCCCATTCCATGTTAAAGCCGGACGGGATCTTAATGATGATATCGCCGGCGGCAGTGATCTGGCTGTTCTCATTGGCGGTAACCGTGATCGCGGCGATCGCGGTGGCCGAATCACTGACAAAGAAGTTCTGGTTATTCGCCGAGGATATCGACGCCACTACCCTGTACTCATCGCCGCCGATGTCCCAGCTCGCCCCGCCCGGCCGCGCCTGGCCGTCGATGTCGTCGCTGAAGGCAAGGTTGGTGTCGTCGGAGAGATCTGTGCCCAAGTCTTTGGCTCCTGTGTCATTGGAGGCTAAATGGAAGTCGGGCGGCGTACCAGTTTCATCGACGAAGATTACAGCCGAAACCGTATCGGCCTGGGCCGCGGTGTGGGTATTGGCCAGATTGGCGGTCATGGTCAGGGATACCCCGGCCTGGATACTATCGATGGTGCAAATCTCTTTCCCGCCTCCGGTTCCAGCCGGGTCAATGACCACATTGTCGCTGACACTGAACCCGGTTGTCACAGCCACATTCAACACCGCCTGGCCGGAATTCGAATCCACGTCGACAGTGGTGACCTGGTTTTGATAAGACACTCCATCCGGGGAGGTGGCATCAGAAGATATATTGTTAGAAGAGGTGTCGAAAGTCCCTAAATAATCAGTAGTGTTACCGATACAAACATTGTTTTTGGCTACTACCGTTCCTGTAGAGCCGTAAATTCCTTTGTAATTGCCATAAAGTGTATTGTTAGATAAATAATAAGTTCCGCCTCCACCGAGACTCATCCCGGCTATATCTGTAGCACCATTAATAAAACCATAGAAGATGTTATTATAAATCCTTGTGGTAACATAGGAGCTGACCGAACCTATTCCTGTTCCTGTACTGCTGGCTTCGCTAATTGAACCTCTTATAATGTTACTATTTATCCTAATATCTGAGATATCGTCGTCTAGATAAAGACGAAACGCATAGCAAACAGTGTATCCTCCGGAATTGATTAAACGAACTTGCAACCCTTCAATTCTCACATAATTTTCCCGGATATATAATGCGTCATTCCCAGCACCTTGAGAAGTCCTTGTTAGATTGTATTTATTTGTATCCCACACCCCATTATGTCTCTGGCTTGTCCCAACTTCACTAGCTGAAACAGGAGTATACACCCTGATATAATTCTCAGGCCCAGTAGTCCAGCCTACGATAGTAGGTTGAACGGTATCCGCAGCATCCGCATAACAGGAGATGTTTAATTGATAGTTTCCGGCAACTAAGTCAGTAGCGTCGAGGTGATCGGCGTCTTTGGCTCCACCTGCGCCTGAAGGCAAGGCCGAAGCAAGAGAATTAAACGCGCGGGTGATGGAATCGAGGCTGACGGATGAACCCTCATCGTCCGGCAGGTGGCCGGTCGCGGTAAGAAGATTGTAGTGGGTAGCGTCAACGCGGCCGGAGATGTAGGCGGTTTTTGCCGAGGCGGCATAAGTAATCTTATCGCCGACGCCGATGTTAGCGACCTGGCCGGTCGCGAAAACCGCCGCGCCGGAGGTAATGGAGGTGATCTGCGTCCCCTGCCTCAAGTTCGCCGTGCTGGTCCCGACGGAATAATAGATGGCCGCGGCAACTTCGTCGGCACCGATGTCCCATCCGAGGCCGTCCGAATTACGCGCCCCGCCGTCGATGTCATCGGTGAACGTGCCGGATAGGTCTGTCCCGGCGCCGATTTCAGGTGCTCCGGAAACCAAATGTAAATCTTCGCTACTTGCCGTAATTGACACAAAATCACTTGTAGAAGGAGGCGTAGCACTTCCTGAATTTATGGAATTAGAACCTGTAGCAGTCGCGTCAGAAGAAGCGTTATAGTCGTGGTCTGCATATGCACTAAATGCAAAACAGGTACCACCTCTTGCCCCCGCAATGACAAGGTTATTCTTTAGATAATTCTTAGTAGCGGCGTTGGTTGCCCTGTCCTTGATTCCTTCGGTCCCAATATTAAAAACCGTATTATTATAAATTTTTCCGCCGCCCACGTATGAATCCCCGTCAAATATCCCATATTCATCAAGATCGTAAAAAATATTGTTGTATACTTCTCCAGACTTATCACTTCTAATACCACTACCGGAGCTTGAATCGTGGACAAGGTTATATCTGGCTATTGCATAACTCCCAATATTTATACCGAAACAGTCATGTCCGAACTGCGTTAAATAGTTTTTAATTTCTACCCACTCAACAATGCCGTAAGTACCGCCTAATGCAATAATCGATTCACCGTTGAGTATGTATCCTGACTTATCTATATAAAACCCAGTCCCCGCCGTTCCATTATGCCTCTCGCCTTCAGGAACGGTTATTTTCATATAGTGGCTGGCATCAGTCGTGAAGCCATCAACCGTTATCTGATCATCCAACCCGCTCGGCCAGTCATTGTAACACTCGGCGGTCTCCCGGGTATTCCTGCCCGTGGCGGTGATGTTGCCGTCGCGGTCGGATTCCCAAGAAGTGAGGTCGGTATACCACGCGCCGGCAACGGCCTGGGTTGAGCCGGTGTAGTCAGGGCCGGTGGCGTCGGAGAGCCAGACGCCCTGCGCCGGGAGTTTCTTATCCACGGTGATGGTGTCGGCGCCGTCATCGACAGCGGTGATGCGCCATTTGACTGCCGAGGCGGCTTCATCGCTGAGCATGTCGCCTACTCTTATACCGGAGAGGTCGGCTGTGGCGCACTGCATGACCCACGCATCCTGGGAGCCGGATCGCCCGGTCAGGGTGACGTTGACGCGGTTGTCCCCGATGTGGAGAGATATCTCGATGTCCGTACTGACCGCCTGGCTTGTTTCGGCACCGGCAGAAGTATTGGCCTCGTTCGGTGTATCCGCATCATCTTTAATATTGGTGCCGTCGACAACCTGCACCGTGGTTGTCCCCGGCGTGCTTGGGTTCGCGGTGGTATCCGTGCTGGCATTTGAAATGATCCTGATGGTATCGTTGGTAA
>JAGLRU010000337.1 GCA_023136145.1 Alphaproteobacteria bacterium | reverse complement strand
AAGAATGTGTGTGATATGTCGAAAGCCCTTGACGAATGTGTGTGATATGTCGAAATTGGGTATATGGTTAAAATATCGAAAGAATCAAAATCCCCTCTCTTGCCTGTCCGGTATCCTACACCAGATTTTTTCGTATGCGATTTATTTGATGCCGTGCCCAAGGGTGACATGGCAGCTATGGAGCACCCGATTTTTTCCCTTTCGACAAAACCAGATACGCGGATACGGCGCTATGAGCATAACGGACGCTTTGTTGAAATAACCCCTTCCGTGAAGGGTCTGGCAACCATGCATGACCGTGATGTGCTGATTTACTGCATTAGCCAGCTTATGGCAGGCCTGAATGATAAACGCGAAGTCTCTCAGATCGTTCGCTTCAAAGCCTATGACCTCCTACAAGCCACAAACCGCATAACAAATGGCCAAGGCTATGAAGGTTTGAAAGCAGCTTTCGAGCGTCTGCGAGGCACTACCATAAGCACAAATATAACCACAGGAGGCGAAGAACAGTTCGATATTTTTGGCCTCATAGACCGCGCAAAAATTGTCCGGCAAACACGCGATGGCCGAATGCAGGAAATAGAAATCAAGCTTTCAGATTGGGTCTATAACGCGATCAAGGCAAAAGAAGTTCTCACCCTGCATCGTGATTACTTCCGGCTTAGAAAGCCGCTTGAGAGGCGTATGTACGAGTTGGCCCGTAAGCATTGCGGCGCAAAGAGTAAGTGGTGCATATCCCTTGATCTCTTGCAAAAAAAATGTGGCTCCAACTCCACGTCTCGCGAGTTCAAGCGCCTTGTGATGAATATCATCCGGCAGGATGAAAAACATCAGCACATGCCTGATTACAGCCTACATCTGGACGGTAAGCAGGTTGTTTTCCGAAATCGTGGTACAATGCACAAAAAAGAAGAAAGTGGTCAGAAAACGCTCGCTCTACTTTCACCGGATGCATACGAGAAAGCCCGTAGAGCAGCGCCAAGCTGGGATATTCACTATCTTGAGCAGGAATGGCGCAACTGGATAAAAGAAGCGCCTAAGCACCCTGATAAAGCCTTTGTCGGCTTTTGCTGCAAATGGTTTGAAACACGCGGAAGGGCTTGAAGCCATCTGCCCTATTTTATCCCTTGGCAGCAACATCAAAGTGATATACATTTAATAGCTAATTGATTCGCTTTTGATATATCATGTAAGGCATTATGATTTTAACCGTTGGAAATGTAAAAGGTGGTGTCGGCAAGTCCACGCTAGCTTGCAATATCGCTGCCGCCATGTCTCTAGTAGGCGATGTGCTTCTGATT
>JAGLRU010000336.1 GCA_023136145.1 Alphaproteobacteria bacterium | reverse complement strand
GCCGTTTTGATGACACGCCTGAAGTAGTACAATTTGCAGAGAAGCTGGAGAAGGTTTGTATTGATACAATTGAATCAGGCTTCATGACCAAAGACCTTGCGATTTTAATTGGACCGGATCAAAAATGGCTCACAACGCAGGAATTTCTGGCAAAGCTGGATGAGAATCTTCAAAAAGCTCTGACAACACCAAAAGAAAATCTTCAAAGAGCTATCGCCTGAATTTTGTTGTAACTTTTTATAATTGACCGCTATCGGCATACGCTGGTAGCGGTTAGTTTTTGATCAATCCTTGTTATCGTCCTTTTTATAGCTGTTTCTGAAATTATTTATGGGGCTGACACCTATCTTTAAATAAGTTAGGAATTAGTCATGTACGTAAAGCATTGTAGATTAACGCGTTTTCAGCAAATACGGCTGATGGAATACTTCGTTGCAGGTACTCCTGCCAGAACAGCCGCCGATCTGGTAGGGATTCATCGCAATTCAGCGATCCGTTTCTTCCATAAATTGCGCGGTGCGATTGCCATCAAACAGCAAAATCGAGCCGCGCAATTTTGTGGAAAGATTGAGGTTGATGAAAGTTATTTTGGTGGCACACGCAAAGGTAAACGTGGACGAGGTGCTGCTGGGAAAGTTGTTGTATTTGGTCTTTTAAAGCGTGGCGGCAAGGTTTATACGCTACCGGTGGCTAACGTGAAAGGAGATACGTTATTGCCTGTAATCCGGCAGAGAGTAAGGCCTGATAGCATTGTCTATACGGACGGACTTACCAGTTATAATGCTCTGGATGTATCAGAATTTACGCATTTTCGTATTAATCATTCTTGTGAATTTGCAAACAATCATAACCACATTAATGGAATTGAAAACTTCTGGTCGCAGGCAAAACGCCACTTACGAAAATATAACGGTATACCAAAACAGAGTTTTGAATTATTCTTGAAGGAGTGCGAATGGAGGTTTAATGAAGGTTCGCCAAAACAGCTTTTGAGTGACCTCAAAAACCTCCTTAAAGAACAATATTAGGTGTCAGCCCCTTTTTTTTGTATTTTTTAGGCGTGAAAACAGACTAAATATGCTCTAAAGCAGCTATAAATACTTACACATTCTGTTACACATACACATTTTTAATCTCTAATTATTTAATAATATCAATTAGTTAGTATATGGATATAGCAGGCTCATAACCTGAAGGTCATAGGTTCAAATCCTATCCCCGCAACCA
>JAGLRU010000335.1 GCA_023136145.1 Alphaproteobacteria bacterium | reverse complement strand
CGCTTATCGGTGGATTATAAAAAATATTATGGCCTTATGGAATTTTTAAATGCTTGTTTTACACGACTATTATCGATTTTCCTTGTACTCGCGTTATTTCCCAACTAAATATTTAATTGTATTTAAAAAAAATGATTAGTGAAGAAAGCGATTTAAATGTCTGACAAAAGTCAAAACCTACAAGATAAATTTCTTAATAAGCTTCGCAAAGAAAAAATGTCCGTCACTGTCTTTCTGGTGAATGGTGTTAAATTGCAGGGCATGATTACATGGTTTGACAATTTTTCGGTGCTTTTACGTCGCGATTCTCTTTCTCAATTAATTTACAAACATGCAATTTCTACTATCATGCCCTCGTTGCCTGTTAAACTTTCGGATGACGAAGATGATGACGATGAAGTTCTTGTGGAGACCGCTAAAACAGAATGAATGAAAAAGTTATAATCCTCCACCCCATCCTTACGCAAGGCACTGTGGAAGGAGTGGATGTTGGACGATTCGCACGCAGTCCTGACGTTGCTTTGAGAGAGGCCGTTGGCTTGGCAAATGCCATTGATCTGGAGGTTGTGCATTCTGAAATTATACGACTCAAAACGGCAACACCAGCGACCCTGATTGGTTCCGGCGTTGTCGAGCGCACAAAAGACATCGTTCATGATAGTGAGGCAGTGCTGGTTTTCATCAATTACGCTTTGTCACCTGTGCAGCAGCGTAATCTTGAAAATGAGTGGCACTGCAAGGTTATCGACCGCACCGGAATCATTCTGGAGATTTTCGGCACTCGTGCCCGTACCAAAGAAGGAAAGTTGCAAGTAGAACTGGCGATGCTTAATTATCAACGTTCGCGGTTGGTCAAGGCATGGTCGCATCTTGAGAGGCAGCGCAGCGGTGGTGGCTTTTTGGGTGGTCCTGGCGAAAAGCAGGTAGAGCTTGATCGCCGACTGATCGATGAGCGCATAAAAAAGCTAAAGCTTAATCTGGAAGGCGTTAGGCGGAATCGCGCACTTCAGCGCGAGTCGAGAAAGCG
>JAGLRU010000334.1 GCA_023136145.1 Alphaproteobacteria bacterium | reverse complement strand
CGTAAGTTATCTTAAATGACTATAAAACATTTTCAGAGCACCGTAGAACTAGACATTTAAAAATACCCTACTGCTAATTTTCTTAAGATTTCTTCATAAATTTCTTTTCATAGACAGCCAGCAGAATCGCCACGAATGACAAAAAGCCACCAAAAACAGATGCAGACGTCCAAAATTGCATATCAATCCCTGCTAACTTGATTGCGGAAAGCAAAAGCATGACGATCTGGGCGGTTTCAACAAGTGTTAGGATGAAAATATTCTTACGATCCTTATTTATCCACCACAGCAAGGACAACATCGCAATTGAATTCGCCCATATCAACCCTCCAACCATGTAGTCTATAGCAACGTAAGTTATCGCAAAATATAAAATGCTCACGCACCACATCGTCAGGAACAGCAAAATATAGGCAATGCTTAGGACGAACAACAGTTGTTCCATGACCTTCTGTTTCGCTTTACTGCAAACTAGCATAAAGTGAGAAAACAAACCCACTGGGATCAACAGGATGGGAATAATATATGATGAAAAACAGAACGTGATAATGCCAATCCCGATGACCTTCCACTGCATCGTCATTCCAACCCACGTTGCCCCAATTACCAGTCCAGCTATATTAACTCTCATCAAAGGTGTCAGGACGGCGGAAACGATTTTTTTCAAGGACGGCATTTATCTCTCCAGCAAACTGTTACACATTGCTGGTTATCATTTGTAATCTGTCTTGCTCCGATTTACAACTAAGACATTTAATCCGGTCTTTTTTTACTTTTTCTCAATTTTAAATTCTTTATAGACAAGCATATAAAAAATTTCCGGTTTGAATGGCATTGGTTGTAGAGGTATAGTTCACTTAAAATGTTTATTCACACAAGGCATTTTGTATATGGTTGAGAAAAAAGAAATCTGCCGTGCAGCATTAAGCGCAGAGGGTCGCACGGCATGGGCTGCGGCATGGGACGCGGCATGGGATTCTGCCAACCGCGCATCTGTGAGTTATCGCTCAAACAATCCCACAGAAGGCCGCAAAGCATGGGCATCTGCAATAGAAGCTGCGATGAATACTGCTCCACCAGCGGCAAGCAATGCAACATGGGATTCGGCGTGGGATTCGGCGTGGAAAGCAGCATGGAAGGCGGCAATAGAAGCAGCTCCTGTTAAACTTGAGGAGAGACAAATGAAGAATACTATTCCTTCTCCTGAGTCGTGGGATGCGGAGAGCCGTGCCATGAGACATACGACTGGCCGTTCTGCTGGATGCGCGGCATGGAATGCTGCGTATCGCGTTGAGGTGAATAAGAGTTAATCCCCCCCACACCATCAAAATAACCCCGAAGGATATTTGATTCTACAGAGGAAAATTTTCCAAAGCCGGGAAAATTATCCGATCAGATTTCTCATGGATTTCAAGGCGATCAGCATTTCCTGCAACTCGTCCTTATTCTGACTGACTGTCTGAGAAACGGATGGTTTTGCAATATCCTTAGACACTTCACTCACACGGGCGGATAAATTCCCACGAGTACTATGCAAGAGTTTCTGCACACCCTTGATGGTATACCCTTCCTGATATAGAAGGTGATAAATATTTTTCAACAACTCAACATCTTCCGGGCGGTAATAACGGCGTCCCCCACCTCTTTTCAGTGGCTTGATCTGGGAGAATTTGCTTTCCCAAAAACGCAATACATGCTGCTGCACTTTCAACTCGCCCGCCACTTCACTGATGGTGCGGAAAGCAGATGGAGATTTTGTAGTAATCTTCTTCCCCGCTTTTTTCATCAAGCGGCGGTTTGGGATATTCTGGACGATCTTTTCAGGCTTGGGCTGTTCTTGTGGTTTGAAATGCGGTTTCTTGGTGGTTGGGGGAGTGGATGACATAAAAATTCCTCAAAAGTGTCGAACAATGTTTTTGTTATTTTTCTTCCGCAAGATTGATACGGTCCTTCAAGACGTTACTGGCACGAAATGTCAGAACACGACGCGGAAGAATAGGCACTTCTTCTCCAGTTTTCGGATTGCGTCCGATACGTTGACGTTTCCCGCGTACATGGAATGTACCGAAGGAAGATATTTTAACCATCTCTCCTCGTTCCAGCGCATTGCAGACCTCTCCAAGGACGGCTTCCACCAAATCTGCGGATTCGTTTCTGGACAAGCCAACCTGCTCATAAACAGCCTGACTCAAATCTGCTCTGGTAATTGTTTGGTTACTCATTCTGCACCTCAAATACTCAACGTGGATTTACACTATCGATTCACAATAAATCAGTCAATACAAAGAGTTGAGAAATAAAGTTACAGTTATTAACGGCTCTGAAACTGGCTCAGGACAAGGGCTTTCGGGGACTCACCAGCGCACGAGTGCCGACCCCCAAGTGAACCCACCGCCCATAGAATTCATCAGAACCAGATCTCCTCTCTGGATTCGGCCATCCTCAACGGCAACAGTCAGAGCAAGGGGAATCGAGGCTGCTGATGTGTTTCCGTGCTGCGCTATCGTCATAATAACGCGCTCCGAAGGAAAATGGAGTTTTTCCGCTATCGAATCGATGATTCTCTTGTTGGCCTGATGAGGTACCAACCACTGAACATCCGAAGGCTGCAACCCATTCGCATCAAGAGCTTCTGTAATAGCCTCTCCCATGCGCGTTACAGCAGCACGGAAAACTTCCTTGCCGTTCATTCTGACATAACCGACCGTCCGAGTCGTACTTGATCCACCGTCAGTACATAACAGCTTACGGTGTGCGCCATCGGAATGAAGATGCGTGGAAAAGATACCACGGTCGTCTTTGCTTCCCTTTGCCGTATCGTCCGCTTCCACGATCACCGCACCTGCACCATCCCCGAACAGCACGCAGGTGGTGCGATCCGACCAATCAAGCAGGCTGCTAAACCGTTCCGCGCCGATCACCAGCGCACGATTGATCTGTCCAGATTTGATAAAATTGTCCGCCGTTGCCAGAGCATAAATAAAGCCTGAGCATACTGCCTGAATATCAAAGGCAAACCCCCTGTCGCCCATGCCGATATTGTCCTGTACGGTCGTAGCAGTGGCGGGGAAGGTCTGATCTGGAGTCGTAGTCGCAAGAAAAACAGCATCAATATCAGAACCCGTCAATCCGGCCTTCTCCAGACAGACCCGTGCGCTTCGAGTCGCCATGTCGGAGGTCATCTGATCCTTTGCTGCGATATGCCGAGACTTTATACCTGTGCGTTGCTGAATCCACGCATCATTCGTTTCAACTATTTTGGCGATGTCGTCGTTAGTCATGATGCCTTCAGGCAGATAGGAACCACAACTAATGATGCAGGAGCGTCTCATGCTTGTGACATCGTTTTTTTTGCCTTGATTTCAAGACCCTTCTCACCAATGCCTAGTTCTTTCAACTCATGTGCGACTTTCTCGTTAAACTTAATAAGTGCCATGTCCGCCGCAACGCCGATAGCATTGGCAAAACCAACGCCATCCGTTCCGCCGTGACTCTTGATACACAGTCCCTTAAGACCCATCATGCTCGCGCCGTTGTAAGAGCGTGTATCAATGCGCTTAATAAGCTTAATAACGGCAGGGAGAGCCACCAGAATTCCCGGTAGACAAAGCAGAAAGCCCACCTTCATCATCCACGAGGACCTAAAAGCCTGTTTAAACAAGCTTTTTATCAATTTTACGGTTCCTTCGATAACCTTCAGTGTCACGTTACCTGTGAATCCATCAGTCACAACCACATCAACCGTTCCAGAATTAATGTCGCTTCCTTCAACAAAACCTATATATTTTCCGGGAAGATGGGCTGCGGTGGCGAAAAGTTCAGACGCTCCCTTAACCATCTCATGTCCCTTCGCCGCTTCAGAACCAATATTGAGAAGACCAATGCGCGGGTTGGCGATTTTCAATATCTCGCGCGAAAAAACACCGCCAAGCACGCCGAATTCCAGCAGATTCTTAGGGTCACCTTCCACGTTCGCTCCAAGGTCAAGCATCACAACGCCATGACCCGACACCTTAGTTGGCATATAAGTGGCAATTGCCGGTCGCGTAACCCCCGGTAGCACTTTCAAAACAAACTTTGCCATCGCCATCAAGGCTCCAGTATTTCCGGCGGAAACAACACAGTTCGCCTCCCCCCTGCCAACGGCATCAATAGCTAGACGCATACTGGAATTACGGCCATTACGGAGAGCAAAAGAAGGCTTATCTTCGCTTTTAACACGATCTGGAGTGTGTCGCACTTCCATAACGGCCTCAAGCCCAGCATATTTTTTTATTAATGACCTGATTTTATTTTCATCACCGAAGATAATGAATTTCGCCTGTGGATATTTCCGCCACGCAAGATATGCACCTTCAACCACAACCTGCGGCGCGTTATCACCTCCCATTCCATCAAGGGATATGACAAGATCATTTTGCAAAGGAGATGCCTTTGATTTATTCAAGGACGGGGACAAACCAGATACTTAATCAATATCAATGACTTGTTGGCCATTGTATGTGCCTGTTTTCAGGCAAATATGATGCGGACGAACCATCTCCCCCGTATGCTTGTTTTCTACGACGGAGGGAGATTTCAGCGCATGATGCGACCTACGCATATCCCTTTTGGATTTCGATTTTTTATTTCTTGGAACAGCCATAGCTTTGAACTCTCTCTAAAAAAAATTAATCAAGTTTGTTACATAAACAAAAAATCCTTATCAAGCAAGAAAATTCGGCAGTGCCTCAGTTTAACTCTCTTAACTTTCCTACTATAAATTTAATAAATCGTAGTGTCATAACCTCACTATGCCCAATATGTTTAGCCAGATCATCAACATCTTTTTTCTTTAACTCTCCGACTAAATCATTATCAGAAACGTGTGCGATTTCACTATCGCTGTAAGAAACAACGGTCGTTCCACATCCTATGTAAGATGATGCTTTTTGAAAAAATGGATAGTCAGTATTTTTTAACTCAAATCCCTCATCGTAGTAATTCTTAGTGTTTACAAATAAAAACACATTTCTGCCACTGGCATCTTTCCCTATATACAAATGATACTTGTAGCGAAATTCATACCCACGTATCTTATCTGTCTCCCACTTATATATCTGACCAGTCTTCATTACATGTAGCTTGAAACAGATTCAATCTCTTCAATAAAAGCAGCTTTGGTGCTTTTTTCTTCCATCATATCTTCATACTTCATATTCACGCTTTTCTTATCGCCTCTATTTTTCCACACAGTTTTGTATGCAAAATGACTATGTGTCTCTTGATAAAGCTGATCAAAAGTCCAAGTGCCGTATTTAGATAATATCTCATCAAATACTTTTAAGTCACTAATCGAGAATACATCATGATTTACAGCTCTTTTGGGCGTTTTTATATAAATATTTGAATCTAATTTTTCTGTTTCAAACGGAAGTTCGTCAATGCCAAATTTTCTCATGACTGATGCGCTGGGGTTCTTAAGAAGATTGAGCGCATTCGAAGCGACGGGACCATATGGAAGTGCGCAATAGTTATCAAATGTAATAGGACGCCCATATTTACTTATATGAGCCGTATCAGCGAGATATAAAAATTTCACAGCTTGGTAGTGGTCAGCATTGGGTCTCTTGTGAGCTAGGTATAACAGCAGCTCCACAATCTTCTCATATTTTGGCTTAAATTTAAGACGCGACTCACACATTCTTCCCACCACTTTTTTGCCCTTATAGACATATAGGCATGGACAATCCCTTTCTCCCTGCACATTCTTCACTTGTGCTATCATACCATGTCTAATGACACGCGGATACAATTAAAGAAAAAATATCTATGTCAAGCAAATAATTTTATTTTCATATCGAAGCTGAGACGCTGCCCAGAAATCGTTCAGAAAATTGCAAATCAATTTGTAATAAAACAACCGTCACCAGTAAGTATTTTCAATGAAATCTCCATTGCTCTTCTTGTTTTGATAGATTTTTAGGGTATATTTTATCAGTGTCATTATTTTTGCATAAAATAAATATCAGCCAGTTCCGCAACTACGAAGCCG
>JAGLRU010000333.1 GCA_023136145.1 Alphaproteobacteria bacterium | reverse complement strand
TCCGTGCGCTCAAGCGTGGTCGTGGTTATTCTCAACCTCCTACTCCTTATTAGCAGCGGGGTGGGAGTGCTTTTGTAACCAAAGATCAATAGGAAACAAAAAGAACTCGTACCCCGCCCTTAAAAGCGGGTTTTTTTAATGTCTGAAGAAAGAAAATGGATAAAGAGATGAAAAAAGAAATAAACAGTAATGCTATCAAATGCGGTCCAACTCGTGCTCCGGCTCGCGCCATGCTGCGTGCGACAGGGATAAACGACGAGGACTTCAAAAAGCCGTTTATCGCTATCGTTAATACTTGGTCGACGGTGACACCTTGCAATATCCACCTGAATTTGCTGGCTGAACCGCTACGGCAAGGCATCCGTGATGCTGGAGGCGTACCGGTCGATTTCAACACAATTATGATCAGCGATGGCATTTCGATGGGTACGGAGGGTATGAAAGCATCGCTGATGTCTCGTGAAGTTATAGCCGATTCAATAGAGCTTGTCGTTCGAGGACATAGTCTTGATGCAGTCGTAGTCATTGTCGGTTGCGATAAAACGATTCCTGCTGCCGCGATGGCTCTGGCGAGGCTTAACGTGCCGGGTCTCGTGTTTTACGGCGGTTCCACTGCGCCCGGAAAATGCAACAGCAAGGACATCACAATTCAGAATGTCTTCGAAGGCGTTGGCGCTTACGCAGCCGGAAAAATCACGGAAAGTGAACTCAAAGATATTGAGAAACAAGCTTGTCCGGGAGCTGGTGCCTGTGGCGGACAATTCACGGCGAATACGATGGCGATGGCCCTGAGTATGCTAGGCCTCTCACCCATGGGTGCTAACGACGTTCCAGCCACACACCCGGATAAGTTAAAAGAAGCAGAACGGTGTGGTAAACTTGTCATGGAGGTTCTGGAGAAAAATATTACTCCGTGCTCCATTCTAACAGAATCGGCCTTTCGCAACGCGGCAAATGGCGTTTCCGCGACGGCAGGTTCAACCAATGCTGTGCTTCATCTTCTCGCCATCGCGCGAGAGGCCGGGGTTTCTTTCAGTATTGATGAATTCGATGTCGCCTCACGCCTTACGCCCGTCATCACCGATCTTAAACCTGGCGGACGTTTCGTGGCCTTTGACCTTTATAAAGCCGGAGGCACGCGGCTCGTTGGCAAACGCATGATGGAAGCTGGGCTGCTGAAAGACAATCCGACTGTTTCAGGCCGTAGCCTCTTTACTGAACTTGGAGAAGCCGAGGAGACTCCTGGACAGCAAGTCGTTCTCAGTGTGCAAAAGCCGCTGAAGCCGCGTGGGGGTTTTGGTATTCTTTACGGCTCCCTCGCGCCGGAAGGCTGCGTAGTCAAGCTTGCAGGTCACGGCAAGCTCCATTTTACAGGACCTGCGCGTGTTTTTGAAAGCGAGGACGATGCTTTTGCCGCTGTGCAGAAAAAAACAATCAAGCCAGGTGACGTTGTTGTGATCCGCAATGAAGGCCCCTCCGGCGGTCCTGGCATGCGCGAGATGCTGGCCGTCACAGCCGCCATCGTCGGGCAAGGGCTCGGCGATAGCGTTGCTCTTATTACCGATGGCCGGTTCAGCGGTGCTACCTACGGATTTATGGTTGGTCATGTCACGCCAGAAGCTGCAAAGGGTGGTCCTATTGCATTGCTCCGCGATGGCGACATTATTAAGATGGATGTTGAGGCGCGGACAATAGATGTCGTTGCGGATATTTCTTCAAGACCATGGATTCCATCGCAATCGAACCACCTTACTGGTGCCTATGCCAAATACGCAAAACTTGTGTCGTCGGCATCGGAAGGTGCCGTCACAGGGTTTCCTTTTCAACACAACCAAACGGAGAAATAAAAACAATGAAAATACAAACAGATGAAAACGTCAATCTCGAGGTTCTCAAGAACGATACCGTAGCTATCATCGGTTACGGCAGTCAAGGACGCGCCCATGCACGCAATCTGCATGACAGCGGGTTCAATGTTATCGTTGGCGTGCGTGAAAACGGGCCAAGCTGGAAACAGGCACAAGCAGATGGTCTGAACGTTGCAACGCCTGAGGAAGCCGCACGGAAGGGCCGTCTTATCGCCATGCTTGTTCCTGATATGGCGCAGGAAAAATTATTTGAAGAAGCCGTACGCCCCGGGCTGAAAGAGGGCGACACGCTCCTCTTTGCGCACGGATTTACAGTGTACTATGATCGCATCAAATCTCCCGCCAACACGGATGTTGTTCTTATTGCGCCTAAAGGGCCTGGCGGCCTCGTGCGCCGTGAGTTCGAGCGCGGACGCGGCGTTCCCTGCCTGCGTGCGGTCTACCAAGACTTTACCGGCAAGGCAGCCGACAAAGCGCTTACCTATGCACACGGAATTGGCGGTACACGCGCAGGCGTGTTGGATACGACTTTCGCTGAGGAAACGGAAACCGATCTTTTCGGTGAGCAAGCTGTGCTGTGCGGCGGTGTGACGGAACTCATCTTGCAAGGCTATGAAACGCTGACCGAGGCTGGATACCAGCCGGAAGTTGCCTATTTCGAATGTATGCATGAACTGAAACTGATTGTTGACCTGCTGCACGAAGGCGGGCTTGCGCGAATGCATAAATTCGTCAGCGAGACGGCTAAGTACGGCGATCTCGTCAGCGGACCGCGCATCATCAACGACGAAACGCGCGCCCGTATGCGCGATGTGTTGAAGGATATTCGCAACGGTGTTTTTGCCAAGAACTGGGTGCTCGAAAACCAGACTGGCAAAATACAATATCATAAACTGTTGGAAAAAGACCTCAGCCATAGCATTGAAACCGTCGGTCAGAAACTGCGCGCACGCATGCCATGGCTGGACGACAAAAGTAACGCAACGAAAAAAAAAGGAAGCGGTTAACATGTCTTTTCTCCCCAAGTTCAGGATAGCCCCCGATGAAAATGTAACTGAAGTGAGCGGCTCGCGGCTGCTTATTGAGGCACTTGAAGCGCAGGGCGTCACAACAATCTTTGGATACCCCGGCGGGGCGATCATGCCGCTTTATGACGCGCTGACATCCTCCCGTCTCACTCATATTCTTGTGCGTCATGAACAGGGTGCGGCACTGGCTGCAGATGGCTATGCCCGTGTTACAGGGCGAGCTGGCGTATGCCTTGCAACATCGGGTCCTGGTGCAACTAACCTCATCACCGGCATCGGCAACGCCTTTATGGATTCCATTCCGATGGTGGCGATCACGGGACAAGTCATGACGCAAAATATGGGCACGGACGCATTTCAAGAGGTGGATATTTTTGGTATGACATTGCCAATCGTAAAGCACAGCTATATTATCCGCAAGCCTGAGGATATCCCATACGTGATCGCCGAAGCATTTGAGATCGCGGAAAGCGGTAGGCCAGGTCCTGTTCTGATTGATTTTCCAAAGGATGTCAGTATCGCAAAAGTTTTGCGTCCTGCCCTGCTGAACCGTCAGAGAAAGCTTCCTGTTGCAGCTCCGTCCACAGGGGTTGCAAAGGCCATGAAGTTGATACAGACGGCAAAAAAACCGCTGCTTTATATTGGCGGCGGTGTTGCTCTTGCCAAGGCCGTGCCGGAAATGCGTCGTTTTGCCGCACGCACGGGCATTCCCGCCGTGGCTACTTTAAAAGCTTTGGGCGTTCTGTCGACAGAAAATCCACAATTCATCGGTATGCTGGGCATGCATGGCCTACGCGCGGCCAATCTGGCGGTACAGGAATGTGACCTGCTTATCTGCTGCGGCGCGCGTTTTGACGACCGCGTCACGGGAAAGCTCGATACCTTTGCGCCACATGCCAAGGTTATTCACATGGACATTGATCCAGCCGAAATAGGCAAGCTTCGCGTAGCAGATGTTTCTCTGCCGGGTTGTATGAAGGCAACATTGGATATGCTTGATCCTAGCTCTTTGAAAATTGCAGAATGGAAAGAGGAAGTTACCGCTCTTAAAACCAAGCACGCATGGAAATATGATGTACCTGGCGAAGGCATCTATGCGCCATTGCTTTTAAAACAGCTTTCAGAACAAGCCGGCGATAAGTTGCTCATCACCTGCGACGTGGGCCAGCACCAGATGTTGGTGGCGCAGCATTGCAAAATTTCGAGGCCGGAGGCACACCTGAGCAGTGGTGGTTTCGGCACGATGGGCTATGGCATTCCTGCGGGCATTGGAGCGAAACTTGCGGAACCGGACGCTTGTGTTGTCACTGTTTCCGGCGACGGTTCCATCATGATGAATATTCAGGAGCTGGCAACGCTCAAACGATATAATATCCCCCTGAAAATCATCCTGCTCGATAATTCCTCGCTGGGCTTGGTGCGGCAATGGCAGGAACTGTTCTTCAATGAAAATTACAGCGAAGTTGATCTTTCCGATAACCCTGATTTCGCGGAGCTTGCAAGAGCCTTTGGTATCATGGCGTTTACAATCACGCGTCGCGATGAAGTGCCCGCAGCGCTGACGCGCCTGCTCGCTGAAAAGGGGCCCATCTTATTACATGTCAAAATAGATTCTAAAGAAAATGTCTGGCCGCTCGTACCGCCAGGAAAGTCAAACAGTGATATGATGGACAAGGTGCAATCATGATGAAACATACATTAAGAATAGATTTCGAGGAGCAAGAAGGTGCCATGTTGCGACTGCTTGGCCTGATTCAACGACGTGGATTTTCTGTCGTGCGTATAACGATGCCGGAATCTGCGGGCACATTGAAGACTGTTCACCTGATAGTAATGCCGATGGGGTCTTCTTACCGCATAGAAATCCTACAAAGTCAGATCAAGCGTTTGCACGAGGTACAGCAAGTTACGCTTATTGCACAAGGAAGATCATTTGGAACTCTGAGTTTCCTGAGAAGGACTATTCTGGCTCTTCAAAAGAAAAAAACAGGCTCTTCTGCAGTTTTAGTGGGTAAAAACAGGTCATATTCGGCATAATGGACTATATGCTAACCCCGGTTTTTGAAACAGTAGCTAAGAGAGAGTTTAGCCACTAAAAGTAATCAACCAAAGGGGAAGAAAATGTTAAATTCACGCAAGAAACATGATGCGAAATTCAAAGCGAAGGTAGCACTGGTTGCGATCAGGGAGGAAGAGACTGTGTTCTAGATGGCAAACCGGTTCGAGGTTTATCCGAGCCAAAAACACTACATTTGCGACTCTCCGTAAAATCGGTTATAACTGACGCAAGAAACTGTTCAAAAGTTGAACGTTTTTCGTTTTTAGCGGTTGAACGTTTTTGAAAAACTGTTACTAACTTATTGATATTGTTATATGTGCCCGTAGCTCAGTTGGATAGAGCAGATGCCTTCTAAGCCTCAGGTCGGGGGTTCGAATCCCTCCGGGCACGCCATATCAGCTTTTGATTGCTGTTGACGTTCTTGTCCAGCACGTTACCTTCGCGGACAAAATGGATTTCCAGCATATCGTCACGCATAAGACCATCAAGAACGGGCGTAAGAGATATTTCGTTTCCAACAGAAGATCGGTCGCAGCAATCTTGTGTTTTGACTTGGAATTCTGAAAATTGGTTAAAAACACCCTGTCTGCTTTAGCTTTCTTATCGTTCAGTTTTAATAAAAATAGTTCTTGAGGGTAAAATTCAACCCCTTCCCTGCCTGGATATGCCGACTGACCTGAAACTTCTGCTGAAAGCCAACAAGCGACTGAACACCAATTACATTCTGCGGGAATCCTTCGACCATCTCTGGACTTACAACTCTGAAGTCTGGGCACGAAAGTTCTTCGACAACTGGAAGGTCCAACTTCGCTGGCAACGTCTTGCCCCGTACGAAAAATTCGCCTCCATGATCGAACGCCACTGGGATGGAATCTCTGTCTACTGCAAGCCGGAAAACAAAGTTGCCCTCGGTTTCGTCGAAAGCTTCAACAACAAAATCCGCGTCATCCAGAGACGCGCCTACGGCCTGAGCGATGAAGAATATCTTAAACTGAAAATCCTGACGACGAACCTACCGGAACTCTGAAAATCCCTGAAATCCACTCACAAAAATGCCCGATGAGCCAATTTGGAAATGACTGTAAATGTGATCTATTGATTAAAAAGTGCTGGATCCGTTTCTGGAACAGCCTTCGATAATAAATTAACGTGAGGTTTTTCTGCACTTTTTACTTTATGCTGAAATTTTCCATGCTCCAGAAAATATTCCGCCTGCCGTTTGACATGCTTATTGCTCGGCATAAAAGAATGCGTAGCACAAAGAATAACATGATCCTTCATTCCCTTGATTTTGGTTTTTACAATAGCAACCTTGCCATCGTCATCACCCGGAATGATAAGTGATGAAACAGGATCAATGGTGCAGTTACCCGCAATAACACCAAGCTCATAATTCACATCGCCAAATATTTTTTTGAAATCCGACTGATCTGTCACCAATTCCTGCCCAGCCGGGCCGTAAAAGGATTTGTAAAAATAATTATCGACCAGAAAATCCGCCACTTCACTGCCTTTATTTGGCGTACCAATCATAACAACCCTGCCTATATTTTTCGGCTTGTACTTATTGATATATGCGCGGATAACAAGTCCGCCCATAGAATGACCTATAAAGTTGATTTTTTTTGCCTCAGGGATTTTATTTTTTACGATCTTTTTCCTGATATCCACGATAAGCTTTTCAATTTTTTTCTCGCGCGATTCGTAATCTATATTGATAACAACGTACCCTCTTTGAGACAACGCCTTACCCATACTTTCCATTGAGCCTTTCGTGCGGGCGATTCCATGCAACAACACAACATAATCACCCTGAGCTGCAAAAGCCGATTGCGGTAGAAACATAAGTGCAATAATCAAGAACAAAACCGTTTTCATTTATTTTCCCTCAAAAAAAATTATTTTACTTCTAGGTCGTGTAGATAAAATATTAAGAAATTATACACTCATAAGCATTGTCCAAAACTTTTCAAAATTTCCGTTAACGAGAGCAAATATACCCATTCCAATAAGGAAGAGAATAACAAGTACTGCATAAACAAGAAATAAATACAATATTCCCTTCATTCCAAAAGACATTATGCGCTCTAATTTTTCCATCATAACAAATCCTCCATGAGATATTAAATCACATCATTAATTCTTTGAGAATTTTTTGTCCACATGATCTAGTCACTTACTTCTCATCTTCATAAAAAACATTTTGCTCTTCTTTTCTATCCAGCTTTTGCGCGAGCGAAGCTTCAAGAAACGGGTCAAGATCACCATCAAGAACACCCTGAGTATCAGACGTTTCAAGCTCTGTCCGAAGGTCTTTAACAAGACGGTAAGGATGCAGAACATACGATCTTATCTGGTACCCGAAACCGATGTCAGTCTTTTCGCTTTCCGTCTTGTCCTTTAATGCTTGCTTTGCTTGAACTTCTCGCTCGTATAGTTTCGCTTTTAGCATTTTCATAGCGGCGGCGCGATTCTGGTGTTGTGAACGCTGGTTCTGGCACGCGGCAACAATTCCAGTGGGCAGGTGAGTAAGTCGAACTGCACTATCGGTCTTATTGACATGCTGTCCACCCGCGCCTGCCGAACGGTAGGTGTCCACGCGCAAATCTTTATCCGCTACCTTGATGTCAATATTTTCGTCCACCACCGGCGTGATGGTAACGGAACAAAAACTGGTATGACGACGCGCATTGGAGTCAAATGGTGAAATACGCACCAACCGGTGTACGCCTGCCTCTGACTTTAACCAACCGTAAGCGTTCTCACCTTTGACTTCCAAAATTGCATTTTTGATTCCAGCCACTTCCCCGT
>JAGLRU010000332.1 GCA_023136145.1 Alphaproteobacteria bacterium | reverse complement strand
CGTTTTTTTCTGGTGACTATGATTTCCGTCATGAAAATGTTGCCAAGTCATGGAATGCCGGATACGACCAGCCGCCTGTTCGGGATGGATTGATAAAAAAGGAAGAAGTCAGTCACGGTCTTCCTGCGGGGATGCAGTCTTTTGCTTATAATTTGCGTCGTCCGATGTTTCAAGATGTGAGGGTGCGTCAGGCACTTGGATACGCTTTTGACTTTGAGTGGTCGAACAAACAATTTGCATTCGGTAAATATAAGCGCACGCAAAGCTTTTTCGCGAATTCTGATTTGGCATCCTCTGGTTTGCCGATAGGTCGCGAGATGGAAATTCTGCAAAAATTCAAAGGCAGGATTCCTGACGAAGTTTTGACAAAAGAATTTAGCGTGCCCAAAACTTCTGGTAGTGGGCAAGATGTGCGGAAGAACCTCGGTACGGCAAGAAAAATGCTGGAGGATGCGGGCTGGCTGATCGGTAAAAGCGGAATGCTTGAAAAAAATGGTCAGCCGTTTAAGTTTGAGATTCTTGTGGACAGCGATATGTTCGGACGTTGGATCAATCCGATGATTTCCAACCTTAAAAAATTGGGTATTGCGGCGAATCTCCGCGTAGTTGATGCGACGCAATATCAGAACCGCATAAACACCTTTGACTTTGATATGACGGTTGCCAATTTTGGGCAGTCTTTGTCGCCGGGCAATGAGCAGCGTGATTTCTGGAGTTCCGCGAAGGCTGATGTGAATGGTAGTCGCAATATTATCGGTATTAAAAATCCGGTCGTTGATGAGTTGATTGATATGATCGTTAGTGCGCCGGATCGCGATGAACTGGTCGCCCGCACCCGCGCATTAGATCGTGTGCTTTTGTGGAATTATTATGTGATTCCGCAGTGGTATCTTGATTATTTTCGTCTCGCATGGTGGGACAAGTTCGGCAGACCAGCCATTTCTCCGAAATACGGTCTTGGCGTTGTCGAAACATGGTGGTATGACGCGGAAAAGGTTGCTAAAATTGACAATGTCAATAGACCTCATCCTTGACTCATTGTCATCCCGACAGAGCGTAGCGACGAGGGATCTTTTCAGACGCAGCGAACAAGATCCATCACTGCGTTCGGGATGACAAGGTAGATGTAATCATGGCTGCTTATATTGTCCGCCGAATGCTCTTAATGATTCCGACTTTGTTCGGGATCATTCTTCTCAATTTCCTGATCGTGCAGGTTGCTCCCGGCGGTCCGGTGGAGCAGATGATCGCCCGTCTTCAGGGTATGAACACTTCCGTAACTCAGCGTTTTAGTGGAGGTGGGCAGGATGTCGGAACCGCAACGCAGATGGTACAGCAGCAACTGAATAGTGGTAGTGGCACCGGAAAATATCGCGGAGCACAGGGGCTTGATCCGGAATTTATCAAGTCGCTTGAAGAGCAATTCGGCTTCGATAAGCCTATTGGCACAAGGTTCGTCCTGATGCTGAAAAATTACCTGATGTTCGATTTTGGTGAGAGTTACTTTCAGAACAAAAAAGTTATTGATCTTGTGTTGGACAAGATGCCGGTGTCTATTTCGCTTGGGTTGTGGACGACGCTACTTGTTTATTTTATTTCCATCCCACTCGGTATCCAAAAAGCGGTTAAGGACGGGACGAAGTTCGATATTTGGACGAGTGGCATGGTGATCGTCGGGCATTCCATTCCGGGATTTATGTTTGCTATTTTTCTGATCGTGCTATTTGCTGGTGGAAAATATATCGATATTTTTCCGTTGCGCGGCATTGTCTCCGATAATTGGCATGATATGGACTGGTTTCACCGTATCCTTGATTATTTTTGGCATATCTCTCTGCCTGTGGCATCGATGGTTATTAGCGGATTTGCCGGACTAACTATCCTCACGAAAAATTCCTTTCTTGAGGAGATTAACAAGCAATATGTTTTGACTGCTCGTGCTAAGGGGCTTGCGCAGACTCGCGTTTTATACGGTCATGTATTCAGAAACGCTATGCTGATCGTTATAGCCGGATTTCCGGCGGCATTGATGGGGATTTTTCTGACTGGTTCATTGTTGATAGAGACGATTTTTTCACTGGATGGGCTGGGACTGCTTGGCTTTGAATCGGCACTTAACCGTGATTATCCTGTGATGTTCGGGACGCTCTACGTTTTTACGCTGATGGGTTTTTTGATAAAGCTTATCAGCGATATAATCATGACGTGGGTTGATCCTAGAATTGATTTCAATGCGCAGGGAGAGAGATAATGCTGAAACTCTCCTCCATTGCCACGCGGCGAGTTTCGCAGTTCAAACGTAATCGGCGAGGGTACTGCTCTGCGTGGATTTTTCTGTGCCTTTTTCTGCTTAGTTTGGGAGCGGAGTTGATCGCCAACGACAAGCCAATTGTTGTGCAGTATCAGGGGAGCTTTTATTTTCCCATCGTGAAATCTTATTCTGAAACTACTTTTGGCGGGGAGTTTGAGACAGAGGCCGATTATCGTGATCCGTTCGTTGGAAAATTGATTGAGGATAATGGCTGGATGTTTTGGCCGCCAGTTCGTTATTCCTATCAGACGATAAATTATAATCTAAATGTTCCCTCGCCTTCGCCTCCGTCTTTTGAAAACATTCTTGGTACTGACGATCAGGGGAGAGATGTTCTGGCGCGGCTTATCTACGGTTTTCGCATTTCTATTTTGTTCGGGCTGACTCTAACTATCCTCGGTAGCATCGTTGGTGTTTCTGTGGGGGCGATGGAGGGGTATTTCGGCGGACTGTTTGACCTTTTGTCGCAGCGTTTTATTGAAATTTGGTCGGGGATGCCGGTCTTTTTCTTGCTTATTATAATGTCGAGTGTAATTACGCCGGGATTTTTTACGCTTCTGCTTTTGATGCTGCTGTTTTCGTGGATGCATTTGGTTGATGTTGTTCGGGCGGAGTTTCTTAAGGCGCGTAATCTTGATTATATTCGTGCCGCCAAAGCACTTGGCGTATCAACACCGGTTATCATGTTTAGGCACGCATTGCCGAACGCAATGGTTGCGACGTTAAGTATGATGCCTTTCGTTTTGACTGGATCAATTACGACTTTGACGGGGCTGGATTTTCTTGGTTTTGGACTGCCGCCAGGTTCGCCATCGCTTGGGGAACTTCTGTCGCAGGGGAAAAATAATTTGCAGGCTCCGTGGCTTGGAATTACGGCTTTTCTGTCGTTGTCCGTGATGTTGGTTCTGCTGACCTTTATTGGGGAAGCGGTGCGGGATGCTTTCGATTCACGGAAGATATTTAAAGGATAAAAACTACGAATAGGTACAAAAATCACTTTTATTAGTGTCATTTTTTTCCCGCACTTGTTGTGGGAAAAAAATTTTTCTATTTATAAAAAACTATGGACACGAGATTGTGGAAGACTATCGTGATGAGTTGATGAGGCGATTATTTTTTCAGTCTGTTGAGAAAGGACTCTTGCAGTGCGATAGTGGACTTGACAAGAGTTTTTTAATAAGATGCGCAATATAGGGAGAAGAATATGGGCTATTTTGATGGGTTAACAGAAGCATCTTTTAAAAAAGATGCTTCTGGGAAGACTCTGTTTTACCCTTGGGGAACGTTTGGCTCTGGTTTTATTATTGAGAGTGAAGAACGGCACACAAAGCTACGGGCTTTCCTCAAAAGAATGTACATGATTTTGTTCCCTGCAATAATCATCATTCAGATAACTTTTGGTTTTTGGCTCAATTTACTTTTATTGCCCGTATATTTTGTTTGGTATTTCTATACAGTCAAAAATATTATCAAAGATTTACCTAAAACAACAGAAAAATTGAGCGCACGAGAAGCATATAAGAATTCGGCAAAATCTCACAATCTCGTAACTCTGGTTATCTTGATGATAATATCACTTGGGTTCGTTGCTATCGGTATTTATATTTGGGTTCTGACAGGCGCGGGATTATTAATTTCGTATCTCACAATAGGGGGTTTCGGTGTTTGCAGTTTGATATTAGGCTACATGATTTTTTCTAAAATGCAGGGAGAGAAAGCCGATACAGAAAAAAAGAAGTCTTAAATACGAAATAAATTTTGAATCAATTTTTTCGCAGAAAGTAAAACATGCCGTTGCTAGAAATTAAAAACCTCTCAGTCGATTTCAGAAACGGTATGCAGGTCACTCATGCGGTTAAGAATATCTCGTTTTCCATCGAAAAAGGCGAAATACTGGCGGTGGTTGGTGAGTCTGGTTCCGGCAAGTCTGTAACTGCACTCTCCGTATTGCAGTTGCTTCCTTATCCTTCCGCAAGCCACCCGTCCGGCTCCATTATATTCGGGGAACAGGAGATGATGGATGCGCCGGAAGTTGTTCTGCGCGGTATTCGTGGCAACAGGGTAGCGATGATATTTCAGGAGCCGATGACATCCCTGAACCCGCTTCACACTATCGAAAAGCAGATAGCCGAAGTGTTGTTTGTTCACAAGCGTATGATACCTGCACAGGCGCGGTTGCGGGTGATTGAGCTACTGGAACTGGTGGGGTTGTCGAAACTGACGGATCGTCTTAACGCCTATCCACATGAGCTTTCTGGCGGTCAGCGGCAGCGGATGATGATAGCGATGGCTCTTGCCAATGAGCCAGATTTGTTGATCGCTGATGAGCCAACGACGGCGGTGGATGTGACGGTGCAGGCGCAACTGTTGACTCTGCTGAAAGACCTTCAGAAAAAAACTGGCATGGCGATTATGCTGATTACGCATGATCTAAGCATCGTCCGAAAAATGGCTGATCGCGTGGTGGTGATGTACGGTGGTGAGGTGGTTGAGTGCGAAAGGACGGAAAAACTTTTCAAAGAGCCAGCGCATTCTTACACACAAATGCTGCTGGCTGTTCAGCCGAAGGGCGAGGCATTGCCGTTTGATGCAAAGGCTTCAGCTATATTTCATGCGAAAAATCTTAAAGTGCATTTTCCTGTTAAGGCGGGCGTTTTCCGCCGTGTTGTTGATTATGTTCGGGCGGTGGACGGTATTGATATCGACATTCGTCCGGGACAGACTGTTGGCGTGGTGGGGGAGTCCGGTTCCGGCAAGACGACGC
>JAGLRU010000331.1 GCA_023136145.1 Alphaproteobacteria bacterium | reverse complement strand
ATCCCGACAGAGCAAAGCGACGAGGGTTCTTCTTCGTTGCACCAATAAAGATTCCTCGTCGCGCTTCGCGCTCTGTCGGAATGACAACAACACACTTCTTATGAGTCTATAATGACAGCTGGACAGCCTACCTGCAATTACCGAAAAATTACGCCTTTTACCAAAATCACTTCTTATCTACCTTAAATTAGGTGTAATAGAAGCACTTCTGACAACAGGAACTGGGTGTAAAGAATCCCGTCTGAAGTCGTTCCAACGAGTCTCGCCACCCCTACGCACATACCCATATAAGTTATCGAAGGACGAAGCAATCCAGAACCACGGGGTGTCCTTGCCCTTCAGTTCAGGCGGGGCAACTTTATCCCACGCCTCGGCGAGTTTTCCCCCCATGTCATCCGTGATATTGCACCAGTCATCATAACCATGCAGTTTCTTCTCGTTCACCCGCTCGATGACATTACCCTGCTCGTCGAACTTGGCTATGCCGTTGAAGATTTTTTCTGACACGAACAATGCTCTGTTATTTTCCAAGTCAACGTGAAAACAGACTGTGCCCTCCACCATCCGATCACCAACCTCAAGGGCTTTTTGCGCAGCAGCAATAGCCGTCATGGGGTTGCCGTTCATAATAAGGTTGATTGTCTTGACGGTATCCACTGAATTAATCTGGACGCTATTACCATTTTATGTTATAGCGAAATACCAATTTTCGCCGAAATGACGGTTACTGTAGCGGGGCATGACAATGATAAAAATTTTCGGTTTTTTCAGTAGACTGCTAAAATCAGCTACTCTTTCATTCGCGCACGCTCGCGCTCACGAAGAGCAGCTTCTGGAGTCTGCCAGACAAGACTGTCCATCACCCATGTCGGCTGGATGCCACCATAGCCATTCGTCAGATGCTGCATTACCTTGCGCTTTTGTTCGACGGTTATACCGGGAGTAAATTCTTTAGTATGGATACCAGAGGTAATAAAAGCGGTGTCAATATCCATGCCAACGCCACCAACTATATCATGCTGGATAGAATCTCCTATTATCAAGATTCGGGACGGAATTATATTTTCAAACAAACTCAAGCAATAGCGGAAAATTGTCTTGTGCGGCTTACCTATGTAATGTATCGCTCCGCCAAGTTCATGGTAGCGCATGGCAATGGCTCCGGGGCCGATGGAACGTTCACGATCATAAATTGTCACCACATCAGGGTTGGCGCAAATCGCCGGAATGCGCATGGCCACCGCTTTTTTAAAGATGGGATCCAAATCTTCCATCTTGGTATGTACGGGATCAAAGCTGGTAATCAGAATGAATTGTGCCTGCTCAATCCCGGAAACCAATTCAATATCCAAACCTTCTAGCAAGGATTTATCATTAGGACGTGAAACTAGATAGCATTTCTTACCAAGCTCCTTGAAAGGTGGATTTTTTTGCTCCTTCAGCCCCTGCCATGTCACTTCTCCGGCTGAAACCACGCCTCTGTAGTGCCCCGACCTAATGCCCAATTTTTTCAACCGCTCGATATTGTCGTTAGCTCGTTTGGCTGAATTAGACAGGATGACAACTTGCTTTTTTCGGCGTTTCAGGTGATTGAGCACGTCAATCGCACCATCACAGGGGACCAAACCATTGTGCAACACCCCCCATTGATCCATGATGAAACCATCATAACTGTCCATCAACTCATATAAGCCCTGACAGAACATCGTATCTGACATAATGCTATCCTCCGTTTATATTTTCGGAACAGCTATTTGGTATCAATCATAATGCCTGGCCTGTATTTTGCAATGCGAATGCCGAGAGCAGACTTGATATGGCTAACATTCGGCGCGACCATCAGATGATTTGTCAAGAATTTCTGATATGAGTCCCAGTCTTCAGCGACAATTTTAAGAATATAATCCGCTTCGCCAGAAACCATATAGCATTCCAAAACCATAGGCCATGTATTGACGAGTTCCTCGAATTTTTTCAGATCGATTTCGGACTGACTGGAAAGACCAACCTGCGCGAAAACGGATACGCCGTATCCGAGAGATATAGGATTAACATCGGCATGGTAACCACGGATCACTCCGGCATCCTCCAGCGCACGCACACGACGCAAACAAGGTGGCGCGGAAATACCGGCGCGCTTCGCCAGTTCTACGTTGGTTATGCGACCTCTTTCCTGCAGGTCATTCAGTATCTTGCGATCAATACGATCCAGTTTGACTTTTGACATGTTAACTAACCCAAAAATTTATTGTGAATGT
>JAGLRU010000330.1 GCA_023136145.1 Alphaproteobacteria bacterium | reverse complement strand
AACAATAATAAACTACAAATCCTTTAACATAAACGAAAACGAACAGGTTTTAGTAAACCTTCCTTCTACGGATAGCCAAATATTAAACAGAGTCCTCGGTACAGATCCCAGCCGTCTGCTTGGCAGCCTTTTGTGTAACGGTATATTTATACTTGTTAATGAATCCGGGATATACACCGGTTCTAACGCGAAGATAGAAGCGGCCGGGTTGGTTTTTTCAACCAGAGATATAACTGATTCTAATTTTTTAGATGGCAAATATTTATTTGAAAAACTTTCCTCTGCCCGGCAGGATATGCTTCTTATAAACAACGGGACAATAGAGATAGAAGAAGGCGGTTTTGGTGTATTGATAGCGGGCGGTATAGAAAATAACGGAATGATAATAGCGCCCGCGTCAAAAGTGGTGTTAGCCGGGGGAGATGCTGTAGAGCTGGATATATCGGGTAACGGGTTAATATCGGTAGCGATAAGGGAAGCCGTGGCATCTCAGATATACGATTATGAAGGCAACTCAATAACCGACCAGATAAAAAATACCGGTAGAATAGAAGCGGACGGCGGAACGGTACTGATAAAAGCGGAGAGTTTAACGGATATATTTTCAAATGTGATAAACCTTGAAGGCTATGTAAGGGCGAACAGGATAGAGACAGTAAACGGAATAGTCCGGCTTGTGAGTGCCGGAGATGTGAGGCTTGCCGGAACTATAGAATCTTCAGATATAGAAATAGGAGACGCTGAAGAAGGTGTCCCTCAAAATGTAACAGTAGAAGCAACTGCCGGCCTGACCGCTGAGAGTTCAATAACAGTTTTAGCGAAAAACTCCGTAACAGTCAGAGCGAATGTAACATCGAATAATGGTGATACGAGACTCTTTGCTGATTACGATGGAGATGGGGAAGGTAGTTTCAGCCAGACCGCGGGAACAATAGAAGCGAAAGAAGACGGTAATATCTATATAGACGGCTCAGGCGTAATGACTCTATCCGGCAAAATAGTTACAGACAGAGGTTCTATAAAAATAGGAGAAACGAGAAAGCCCGCGAGCATTGAAGGCAATCCATACTATATCCATAACTCCGGTAACTTTGAGATAACAGAAAAAGCGGAAGAAGGCGAAGTAAACATAATAAAAACCGCGAGAGGCGATACGTTAAGGTACAACAAAGAAGCCAGCCTCACTCTTGAAAGCCCATCCGGAGAAATAGAAGATTTAACCGGCACACCATTAGAAGCAAACACACTCAGCCTTATAGCATCATCTTTTCTTGTAGATACTTATTCTCATGAAATAGAAATATACAAAACAACGAATGATATTTTAATAGATACTTCCGAAATAACCGGAGATGTCGCGGTAATAGAAGGGCAAGATTTTAAAATAAGTTATCTGGTATCAGGCAGCGTTACGTTAAAGTCAAACGGCACAATAGATGCGAAAGAGCTGGTAATATTAACTGCCTCAAAATTTAACCTTATATCAGACAGGTTTGGACAAAGCGGAAAAGCGTTAACATTTGATACAACAGATATCCATATAACAAGATTAAATGGAGAGATAGAAATATTTGAATGTTCAGGAAATGGAACAAACATGTCGGTTAGAGGCCCTCCTGACGGCTGGGGATCTATTGCCTATCCGCAAGACGCGCATTTAACACTAGAAGCCTCAAAAGTAACTTTGAAAGAAGAGGGCGATACAAATCTCTTCGGAGATATTACTTTCCACAACTTTGAGTGCACAACTCCGGATAAATATATCTACTTTGAAGGAGGAAAAACCTACACCTTCAAAGATAGCCTTGATTTAGGCCCGCACGAAAAAAGCCCGCCGTTGTATCTGTATTCAAATGAAGAAGGGATTCAATGGTATATTGACATACAAACAGATAATTGGTCAATCCAGAGAGCGGCCGTAAGAGACTCTTATAATATAAACACAGAAGCCCCCATAGAAACCTACCGCTCTGTAAACAAAGGCAACAACATCGCCTGGCTTACAAACACCCATACCTGGGTGGGGGATACGGATAATTCCTGGGCAGATAACACCAACTGGGACCCTGAAACATCCCCCTCCGGTGACGGAGTAGAATTTACCTCAGGCAGTGCTGCGTCCCTTGTTGATCTTGATATCAGTATCACCTCCCTTACGATAAATGGATATACCGGAATATTAACCCTGGAAAATGGAGTAAGCAGAGTTTTGACAATAACCGGAAGTTATTCCCAATCCACAGGTACGGTTAGTTGTAATGATGCGGCTATAAGTATAGCGGGTAACTTTACAAAGGACGGGGGAACATTTAACAAAGACACAGGAACAGTAACATTCGGAGGGACAACAGACGGGGCCTTTGATGTTGACTCAAGCGAAACCTTCAACAACGTAACAATCAACAAAACCACAGATGTATCCGATACCTTTACCATAACATCAGGAGATACAATAGTTGTTACAGGCACACTCAATCTTACAGACGGTGAAGTTGATACAGGGACGATAGAAGCTCAAGGGGCTGTAACAGTAGGAGCCGCTTTTAACCAGGGAGACGCGGCTATAACTTTTTTAGGAACAAACGCGCAGACAGTAACACTAACGAGTGATAACTTTCCTACAGGCGCTCTTACAGTAAACAAATCCTCAAACACAGCCACTACATCAGGAACTCTTACACTGACAGGAGCGCTAACAATACAGGAAGGGACACTTGCCCTCGGAGGCAACACCAACTTTAACGGAGGCATAACAGTTGAAAACGGAGGAACACTCTCTTGTACTACGGGAGGGACGACAATAACCATAGATGACGCTGATACGGTAACGGTTAACGCGGGAGGAACCATTACCCTGCAAGGGGGGGCAGCTAATCTTATAGTACTGCAATCAGATACAACAGCAACATGGGACTTGGTATGTAACGGCCTTTATAACTTTGATTACTTAAACGTAAGCTATTCTGATGCGTCAGGAGGATATCCTGTCTTTACCTCTAACTCCACAAACGGAGGAAATAACACTAACTGGATATTTACAGGAGCTACAATTACATGGGACGGCTCCGCCTCAGCCGACTGGTTCACAGCTGCCAACTGGGACTTAAATAGGACTCCTACTTCCGGAGATGACGTTGTAATTAACCTTACTGATACAGCAGATATTTCACAACAAACTCAAATTAACTCTGCAACCCTGGGCAATGCGGGTGGGACAACAAGCCCCGTCCTTAACTTTACATATGATGCTATCAGTAACGGAGCGTTAATTATTGATGATGGGAACTTAACTGTTCACACAGGATCAAATATTACTCATTCTGCCGGAACCACTGTTGTTGTAGGAACTGTTAATATAGATGTTCAGGCAGGTGATGCGGCTATTAATGGCGCCATCAACGCAAACTACAAAGGCTATCAGCATTCAGCAGGAACAGGAGAAGGAACTAATGGTGATTGTGCCGGAGGCGCCGGATATGGCGGAGACGGAGGAGATGGGAATGTCGGTGCAGGTGGTTTTGCCTACGGCTTAATAACAGAACCTTCCAACATAGGAAGCGGAGGAGGAGATCGTGGCAGTTTTAATTATGGAGGCGCAGGCGGAGGCGCAGTTAAATTGACCATTACAGGAACCACTACTATAGCCGGAACTATATCCTCGAATGGCGCAAATGGCGGGTACCGTTCTGCTGGAGGTTCAGGGGGAAGTGTTTATATTACTACAGGAACACTTGCGGGAGCGGGAACCATTACCGCTGATGGAGGGATTGGCAACGCTCTTGCCGGAGGCGGCGGAGGCGGAAGAATAGCTATGTATTACACTATAGACAATTCTTCCGTTAATTATCAAGCTTACGGAGGAAGTCCTGTTAGCAGGCTTGGCGGCGCGGGGACGATTTACAGGAAAGATAACACAGCTGGTACTAATGAACTTGTTATTGACAATAACAGTCAGGATAGTTTAAACGACAGGTATATAGGAAAAACCCCGATAAATGAAGCAATCACTTTTGATACGATTACTATTCAAAACTATGGTGATCTTGAAACAGGTTCTTCTTCCAATATTACCTATACCACACTTGATTGGTCAACTAAAGGAACAATAACTGATAACGGAGGAACTTTTGATTTATTAAGCGGAGGAGGAGCATTAATTGTTCCCGCGACATCAAGATTCTATGCTTATACAACAAGAACGCATACCAGCTATACTCTAAATGGATATATGGAAGTTAGAAACGCGATTACAACCGCTGGCGATTTTGATATTGGAGCGGTGGGAACACTAACGCATGAAGCCAACACAACTACCCAGCAGTATGTAATTGACATCACGGCTGCCAACCTCACCATTGTCTCTGGCGGTACTATCAATGTAAATTCTAAAGGCTACCAGAATTCTTCGGGAACAGGAGAAGGAACTAATGGTGATTATGCCGGAGGCGCCGGATATGGCGGAGACGGCGGAGATGGAAGTGGCGGCTCTGGCGGCTTCGCATATGGATTGATTGCGGAACCGACTGATCTTGGAAGCGGAGGAGGAGATCGGGGCGGCGGATATTATGGAGGCGCAGGCGGAGGCGCAGTTAAATTGACCATTACAGGAACCACTACTATAGCCGGAACTATATCTTCAAATGGAGCAAATGGTGAATACCATTCCGGCGGTGGTTCAGGAGGAAGCGTTTACATTACAACAGGTACTCTGGACGGAGGGGGAACGATTACTGCGAATGGAGGAATCGGCAATAGTTGCGGTGGAGGGGGAGGCGGAAGAATAGCTGTTTATTATACCGACAATTCTTCTTCAACTGTTTCTTATCAGGCTTACGGAGGAAGTCCTGTTAGCAGGCTTGGGGGAGCGGGAACGATATACAAAAAAGATAACACAGCTGGCACTGATGAACTTGTTATTGACAATAACAGTCAGGATAGTTTAAACGACAGGTATATAGGAAAAACTCCGATAAATAAAGCAATCACTTTTGATACGATTACTATTCAAAACTATGGTGACCTTGAAACAGGTTCTTCTTCCAATATTACCTATACCACACTTGATTGGTCAACTAAAGGAACAATAACTGATAACGGAGGAACTTTTGATTTATTAAGCGGAGGAGGAGCATTAATTGTTCCCGCGACATCAAGACTCTATGCTTATACAACAAGAACGCATACCAGTTGTACTGTAAATGGATATATGGAAGTTAGAAACGCGATTACAACTGCTGGCGATTTTGATATTGGAGCGATAGGAACACTAACGCATGAAGCCAACACAACTACCCAGCAGTATGTAATTGACATCACGGCTGCCAACCTCACCATCGCCTTGGACGGAACTATCAATGTAAATTCTAAAGGCTACCAGCATTCTGAAGGAACAGGAGAGGGAACTAATGGTGATTATGCCGGAGGCGCCGGATATGGCGGAGACGGCGGAGATGGAAGTGGCGGCTCCGGCGGCTTCGCATATGGATTGATTGCGGAACCGATGGATCTCGGAAGCGGAGGGGGAGATCGGAGCGGCGGAAATTATGGAGGCGCGGGCGGAGGTGCTGTTAAATTGACTATTACAGGAACCACTACCATAGCCGGAACTATATCCGCGAATGGAGGAAATGGTGCGTACCATGCCGGCGGTGGTTCAGGAGGAAGCGTTTACATTACAACAGGTACTCTGGACGGAGGGGGAACGATTACTGCGAATGGAGGAATCGGCAATGGTTGCGGTGGAGGGGGAGGCGGAAGAATAGCTGTTTATTATACCGACAATTCTTCTTCAACTATTTCTTATCAGGCATATGGAGGAAGCCCTGCTGGAAGATATGGCGGAGCGGGGACTATTTATGAGAAAGTTGCTTCTCAATCTTACGGGAACCTCATAGTCAGCAATAATAATAACAGCGGTGAACGAACTCCTCTTCTAACCAGCGACTGGACATTTGATAATGTGACTACCCAAAACAGCGGCAAACTCGACGCGAATAGTCATAATATTACAATCCATGGCAATTTCACCAATTCAAGCGGAACCTTCACTCATTCAGATCAGACAGTAACCTTCGCGAGCACCTCCACAGGAAACACCATAACATCGGGGGGAACAACCTTCTATAAGCTAACCACAAACGGAATAGGTGGAGAATGGACTACACAGGATACTTTAACAGTAGCTAATGATTTAACCCTGACAAACGGTACCTTAGACATAAGCGGTAATGATTTAACGGTAAACGGAACATTTTCTAATGATGCCGCTCTCAAACTTATCGGCTCATCTTCGCAAACCGTTACTCTCGCCGGCGGTATGGATACGGATTCAGGAATCGTTGAATATACGGGAACAGACGCTTATGTTGGACTATCCGCGGGCAATAACTACTATAATTTAGCCTTTTCGGGAGGAGGAGCCTATATACTGATAGGCGATACTGTAGAGGTAAACGGAGATTTTACTCTTACATCAGGGGCGTTAAGCGCTATGTCCTACTATAAAGTGATAACCATAGATTACGAAAAAGTAGACGAAACCCTGACAAACTACCCGATGCTCTTTAGCGTAACAGACACCGATTTAAAGACAACGGCTAACGGCGGCTATGTAACCAATTCCAGCGGATACGATATTATATTCACCGATGAAAACGGAACAAGGCTATCCCACGAGATAGAAACATATAACGCCTCAACAGGAAACTTTGTTTCCTGGGTAAAGATACCGTCATTGTCAAGCACAGAAAATACAGACGTATATCTTTACTACGGGCAGAGCTCCATCACTACTTCCCTGGAAAACGTTACGGGTGTATGGGATGATAATTACAAAGGAGTCTGGCATCTGGATGAGGAACAGGCAGGCACAGGAAACCTTGATTTATATCAGGATTCAACCTTAAATAACAATGACGGAGATGACTATGTTTCGACTACAGGACAGGAGGGACAGATAGGCGGCGGACAGCAGGTTGGTGGCTCTAGCGATTATATAAGCGTGAGCAATATTGCAATAGGCAATAATTGGAGTGTGGGAGGATGGTTTAAATATCCGCTTTCTGCCAATGCAGACTGGAATACCCTGTTTAGAGGGACTTCTTACCATCATATAATTGTTCAAAGAAGTAACATGCATCTAGGGCTTTATAAAAGTGGATTTAGAGATAGCGGCTATGTGATAAGCAACCTAAACGAGGGTTGGCATCATGTTATGGCGGTGGGTAGTGGTGGAAACAGCACCAATTTCTATGTAGATGGTTCACCAGCGGGTAGCCAAGTAGCATATCAGTGTACTGACGATATAACAACAATCGGCAATTATGCCGGTGGCGGTCAGCAATTTGGCTCAATCGACGAAGTTCGCATCTCAAACACGCCAAGAACAACAGGCTGGATATCCACCACATATAACAATCAGTTCTCACCCTCAACCTTTTGCAATGCGGGAAGCCAAACTTCCATATCAGAAAGTTACACCATAAATATTGACGGCACACTAACATTGACAGATGGAAGTATGACGGGAGGAACTGTAAATACCCAAGGCAATATAACCCAGGCGGGAACATTTGACGGTGGTTCATCCAGGCTTAATTTTGCCAATGACGCGTTAGCTCAAACCTACACAATAGCGGGAGGCACAGGGCCCCATCTTTACCTTGACAGTGCTGCGGATCTGAATGACTCAATAGTATTTAACGCGAATGGCGGCCTTTACGGTCTTACCCTGACAACCGGATTTAGCGGGACAGCTCCTTTTACCTATAACGGAAACGCTATAACAGTTATCGATGCGGTAACAATACAGGCAGGTACCCTTTCTCTTGGGGGAGACGCAACTTTTAATGGAGGTATAACAGTAGAAGATGGGGGAACCCTCTCCTGTACGACAGCGGGCGCGACAATAACAATAGATGATGCTGATACAGTAACGGTAGATTCAGGAGGGACTTTCACATTGCAGGGGGCATTGGGCAATCTCATAACCCTACAGTCAGATACAACAGCCGCATGGGATCTTGTAATGAACGGCACATACGACCTGGATTATATAAACGTGAGCTATTCAGATGCTTCCTCCGGCAATACCATGTATGCCGCAGATTCAACAAACGGAGGGAACAATATAAACTGGGTATTCGCGGGAGCAACCATCACATGGGACGGGTCAAGCTCAACAGATTGGGATGTGTTCGTAAATTGGGATCTCAACAGACAACCGATAGAAGTAGATGATGTTGTAATACCCTCGGGTGTTCCCAACGAATCAACTCTATATAGAACATATAGTATTGGTTCTCTTACTATTAACTCTAACGGCATATTTAATCTTGCCGGTTATAATCTTGCATTCGCGAGTTCCCAGGCGGTAGATAATTCCGGGACCTTTCAACTACAAGGCCAGGAAACCTTAACAAACGTGACCAATCTTGATACAGACTCAGGAACGGTGGAATACACGGGGGATAACACAGGCACAACAAGAACAATAAAAGACTTTGGAGCAGGCACAGATTACAATAACTTAACCATAAACGACACTAACGGAAGCCCCAACACATATAATGCCGCCTCAGATCTTACCTTAGGAGGAACCCTTACCTTGTCAAATGGAACAATAACACACGGAGCAAACACCATAACATCTGCCGCGTACTCTCAATCAGACGGAACCTTCACCGGAGGAACAGCTGCAATAGACATAAACGGTAACCTTGCGGTATCAGGAGGAATATTTACCTCAACAAGCGGCGATCTTAATATTGCCGGAGACATGAACCCCGCCGCGGGCACCTTTGTTCATAATGGAGGAACAGTAATATTTGATGATGTCTCAAAAGTGTCTCATCTATATGGAACAACTTTCAGTGACTTCACCTGTACTACAGCGGGCAAAGAACTGCAATTCGAGGAGGGGGAAACAAAGACAATAACAGGAACCCTTACGCTTACAGGTGAAACCGGAAACCTCATAACATTAAAAAGCACATCTGACGGCACACAATGGGAAATAGATCCTCAGGGGACGATAGATGTGTCCTATGTAGACGTGCAAGACTCAAACAACATAAACGGCGTAGATATAGCCCCTCTCGGTTCCATAGATAGCGGTAATAACCTGAACTGGTTTACTTCTGCGGCAGGGGGAGCAGCGGCAGGGCCCGCAGACGGAGATGTTGAAGACGGGACAAAAGATGAAATAGACGATAAAGAGATAGCAGATGATCTAAATGATGACGAGGGACTGGGAGAAGGTATAGATGAAGATATTATAATAGAAGACGGCGCGGTTGGCCCTGGGAAAAAAGATCAGTTTGAATTTCCCGGAGGTGTAATACCAGGAGCAGCAAAAGGTTCAAAAAGTGCATCCGGTTTTGACTTTACTATTATAGACGGCGCTAAAT
>JAGLRU010000033.1 GCA_023136145.1 Alphaproteobacteria bacterium | reverse complement strand
TGCGGAGAAAATTGCACAAGAGCTTCTTTCCAATACTTTGATACAAAAAGCTGAGGTATGGGCGTCGGATGATTTTTACAAGATAGACAGGTTTGGTTCCGTATCTCTGCCGAAAGTTATTCTTTCCTCCGTGCTGCAAATAGAAGATATATCTCTTGATCTTGATGATGCCGAACTGGAAGTTTTGAGCAAAGAGCGTTGTCTTGCTCTTACCGTTGCCGAGTTAAAGCATATTCGTGATTATTACGATAGGTCGGATGTTCAGGTTGCGCGGAAATTAAAAAAACTTCCTTTTTGTCCGACAGATGTCGAGATCGAGATTTTGGCGCAGAGCTGGAGCGAACACTGTAAGCATAAAATTTTCTCGGCGAAAATAGAATATCAGAACGCTTCAGGCGAAAAACAAATCATCGATAGTCTTTACCGTACCTATATCAAAGGGGCAACGCAGGAAATCAAAGAGGTGCGTAAGCTGGACTGGCTTATCTCCGTATTTAGCGACAATGCCGGTATTGTCCGGTTTGATCCGGAGATTGATCTCTGCATTAAGGTGGAAACGCATAACAGTCCTTCGGCGCTTGATCCTTACGGCGGCGCATTGACGGGAATTCTCGGCGTTAACCGTGATATCCTTGGATGTGGTATGGGTGCAAGACCGATTGCCAATACGGATGTTTTTTGTTTTGCGCCTCCGGATATGCCTAAAAAGGGTGAGGAGAAATATATGCCGGAGGGTGTAACGTCCCCGCGCAGAGTTCTTGAGGGCGTGCATCGCGGTGTGGAGGACGGAGGTAATAAAAGCGGCATCCCGACTGTTAACGGTGCGTTTTTCTTTGATCGGGATTACGCCGGAAAGCCGCTTGTTTTTGTCGGCACGGTGGGAGCAATGCCGCAGACGCTTCCCAACGGGTGCCCTTCTTCTGCGAAAGAGCTTTCTTCCGGTGACAGAATTATTGTGGCGGGAGGCGCGATTGGTGCGGACGGTATTCATGGCGCAACATTCAGTTCGCTGGAGTTGAACGACGATGCGCCTGCAACGGCTGTTCAGATTGGCGATCCCCTCACCCAAAAGCGTTTGACGGATTTTCTTCTGGAAGCGCGTGATCTTGGTCTTTACGCAGCATTGACGGATAACGGTGCGGGCGGTCTTAGTTCAAGCGTTGGAGAAATGGCGATTATAAGCAACGGTGCATCTCTTGATCTTGCGCTCTGTCCTGTTAAATATCCGGGTCTTTCTCCATGGGAACTGATGGTAAGCGAGAGTCAGGAACGTATGACTTTTGCTGTTCCGGAAAGCATGCTACGGCGTTTCTTGATCTTGCCCGAAAACGCGGTGTTGTTGCTACGG
>JAGLRU010000329.1 GCA_023136145.1 Alphaproteobacteria bacterium | reverse complement strand
AGGAGAAGATCGTTCAGGAACGTGAAGACGCGAAGAAGCAAAAATGCACACCCACTATACTCTATTAGGTCACAAATTAAGACTTTCTGAACCCAATAATACCAATTCCAGAAAATAATTGCCTAAATCACAGCCCAATCACGAGTACATAAATTCTGGATATTCCCATCTTCGTCACAAAAACAATTCCAAGCTTCGCAACAAGAATCTACAATGTCATCATAATCCTTGAAATTGGTGTTCGATAACTTTATCTTTCGAAGTTGCTGCCAAACTTGTTCCATTGGATTGAGCTCTGGTGAATACGGAGGCAATGGCATTAACGTTATATTTTTAGGGACATTTAAAGCTTCTGTTGTATGCCAACCAGCACGATCCATTAGTAAAATAGCATGATGTCCTTTTTTAACATGTTCCGATATTTGATCAAGATGAATTTGCATCATCCCGGAATTGCATTGCGGTAAAATCAAAGCACAACCAACGTCTCTATCAGGACATACTGCACCAAAGATATATGTCGATAAAAATTGTCTTTGCCTAACAACCCGTGGTCGCGTTCCTTTTGTTGCCCATACGCGTGAAAGACTTCCTTGTTGGCCTATTCGACTTTCATCTTGCCACCAGACTTCTATTTTATCAGATTCTATTTTGTCTTTTATTCCTTCAATCTCGTCAGGAAACGATTCTTTAAATTGATCAATTGCCTCTTGCGAATGTTTCGGATGTTTTGATCTTCCAGATATCCAAACTATATTTAGACGGTCTAAAAGTGCATAAACCCCTGACCGGCTATAGCAACAATTAAACTCATCAGCCAATAATTCCTGTATGTCATAAACGGTTACTCGCCCGCCAGACATTGATTCTTGTAACTCATCAAGCTGTTCTCTAAAAACTTCTTCTTCCGATTTACCCAATCGAGGTTTTCGTCCACGACCTTCTCGATCTATCAACCCTTCGTAATCAAAAACAACAAACATGCATATCCAATGACGGACGCTTTTTTCGTTATAAAAGGTTATGCTTGATACTTCTTTTATGCTTTTGCCTAGCTGAAGATGGTGTAAAGCTTGCAGCTTTATTTTAATTCGCGCATTTTGTTCTACTTTATATGTAGAAAGAAAATCATATTCTTGGATTTCTTCAATTAATGCTTTAGTTCTCTGCATTCATTAATTTTAACTGCTCCGCTCTTTTTAGCAACCTTAAAAACCGTAATTATTTAATGGAATTGGTATAACCTTACGTGTCGTCATTCAGTCTTCTGTAATTCATTATCCAATTACTAGCGTCTTCTGCTGTATCGCGCATGTCTTGAGGGCATGTTTTTTGATGAATCCCAAGGCAACTATACTCTATTAGGTCACAAA
>JAGLRU010000328.1 GCA_023136145.1 Alphaproteobacteria bacterium | reverse complement strand
TAAACGTAAGCTATTCAGACGCCTCCGGCGGAAAAACAATGTACGCGGCAACCTCAACAGATGGAGGTAACAACACAAACTGGTTGTTTGCCAGTGTTACTATAACCTGGGACGGGTCAGAGTCAATAGACTGGGATACAGCGGCTAACTGGGATTTAAACAGAGAGCCTGTTGAAGGAGACGATGTTATAATCCCCTCAAGCGGAGTAACCAATGAACCAACGCTGAGTACCGCCGATATCATAGGCTCTCTTACCTTAGCCACAGGAAGAACCCTTACCTGTAACAATGATCTAACGGTAGTAAGCAATGTAGACATTGACGCGACCCTTGACTTAAACACGACCACATTTACGGTAGGAGGCTCAATAGACTTTACCGGCGGAACCATACAGGAAGACACATCAACAATACTACTTAACCCATCAAGCGGAACAAAGACCTTTACAACAGACACTGAAATCCTAAACAACCTTACAATAAATGACGGAGGAGGAGGAGCTACATTAGAGCTACAGGATACCCTTACACTATCAGGTAATCTCACACTAACACAAGGCACATTAGACGCAAACGACCAGACACTATCAATAAACGGCAATACCGTAATAAACGGAGGAACATTAAAAACAGGAACAGGTGTAGTAACATTCGGAGACGCCGCCGATGACACTCTCACAATATCAAGCGGAGATCTTCACCTCGAATCAGACAATACAACAACCGACATAGTAAAGAACGCCGGAACATGGACTAATTCAGGAGGAACAATAACCTATAATGCCGCGACAGGCGTAACAACAAACCTCCTCTCATCACTATCCTCATACTACAACCTTACACTTAATTCATCAGGAAGCAGCTATACATCAGACGGAGCAATAACCGCGGCTAATAACCTAACCCTGACAAACGGCACATTAAATACCTCAACAAACAACCTCACCGCTACCGGAAACCTCCTCGTAAACGGAGGAACCCTTAACGCGAGTAATGCGTCCTGCGACCTTGATATAGGTGGTAACGTTACAGTATCATCAGGAACCTTATCCGCCCCCGCCGCCCTTGATGATACATCCTTCACAGCGGGAGGCAGCTGGGAGATATCGGGAACAGGCATATTCACACATAACTCAGGAAGGGTACTCCTTGACGCCTCTTCCACAGGAAAAACCATCACAACCTCATCATCAGGAACGGATGACCTTTACGATGTTAAGTTTAATAATTCATCAGGAAGTTGGACACTTCAGGATGAGTTAACGGTAAGCAATGATTTCTATCTTACTCTGGGCACGTTAGATATGAATGACAATAACCTTACAATTACAGGTGACTATACCCAATCAAGCGGAACCTTCACATCTGGAAGCGGTACTCTTAGGGTAGACACCAACTTCACCAAATCAGGCGGAACCTTCAATGAAGACACAGGAACAATAACCTTCGGAGGAATAACAGACGGAACAATAGATGTTGACTCAACAGAGACCTTCAACAACGTAAGCGTTAACAAAACAACGGATGTATCCGATACCCTTACCATAACAAGTGGAGATACAATAGTAGCTACGGGCACACTTAATCTTACAGACGGAGAGGTTGATACAGGAACCATAGAAGCCCAAGGCGATGTAACAGTAGGCGCTTCTTTTAACCAAGGGAACGCGCCTATGACTTTCTCAGGAACAAATGACCAGACGATAACATTAACGAGTGATAACTTGCCCACAGGAACCCTCACAGTAAACAAATCATCAAACACAGCAACAACATCGGGCACTCTCACATTAACAGGGGCATTAACCATACAGGAAGGGACCTTCTCTTTAGGAGGCGATACCAACTTTAACGGAGGCGTAACAGTTGAAAATGGAGGAACATTATCCTCCACAACAGGAGGCATCACAATAACAATAGATGACGCTGATACGGTAACAGTAAACGCCGGAGGGAACTTCACATTACAGGGGGCCTCAGGTAATCTCATAGTCCTTCAATCCGATACAACAGAAGCCTGGAACTTGGTAATGAACGGATTGTATGACATGGACTACATAAACGTAAGCTATTCAGATGCCTCAGGCGGAAGGACAATGTACGCGGCAACCTCAACAGACGGAGGAAACAATACTAACTGGGTATTTGCAGGCGCTACTATAACTTGGGATGGTTCAGCATCATCAGACTGGGATACTGCGGCTAACTGGGATCTAAACAGAACACCTACTGACGCGGATGATGTTGTAATAAGCGTTAATGGAACAGTTAATCTTCCTTCTTCGACAAGAATTAATTCTTTGTCTCTCGATAATACTGTTGACGGGACAACCTGCACGTTTAACTTTACCTATGATGCTATAACCAACGGCGCCTTAATCATTGATGACGGAGACCTTACAGTTTACGCGGGAGCGAATATTACTCATTCCGCGGGAACAACTACTGTTGTTGGAACGGTTAATCTTGATGTCGAAACAGGTGACGCCGCTATTTACGGCACTATTAACGTAAACGCCAGAGGCTACCAGCATTCTGAAGGTCCGGGGCAAGGAATTAATGGTCAGCGTGCCGGGGGTGCCGGATATGGCGGAGACGGCGGAGACGGAAATGTCGGCGCCGGCGGCTCAGCGTATGGTTCTGTTACAGAACCGACTGATCTTGGAAGCGGAGGAGGAGATTATTATCCAGGCGGCGCGGGTGGAGGCGCTGTTAAGCTGACTATTGCAGGAACTACCACTATAGCTGGAACCATATTCTCGAATGGGGCAACCGGCGGAGGCGATGCCGGCGGCGGTTCCGGAGGGAGTGTTTATATCACTACAGGTACTCTTGACGGAGCGGGAACGATTACCGCAAATGGGGGAAGTGGTCAGGATACTTACGCTGGCGGCGGTGGAGGCGGAAGAATAGCTGTTCATTACACTACTGATAATTCCTCGGTCACGTATCAGGCATATGGAGGGCTTGCCGGGGGATCAACCTCCCGGATGGGCGGAGCGGGAACTATCTATACAAAAGCCGTAGCCCAAAGTAACGGAGATTTGACCATTGATAACAATGACTATAATAACTTAAGCGACGGAGCCTTTGGCAGGACTCCGATAAACGAAACAATTACCTTTGATACGATCACTATCAAAAACTATGGCAATCTGGAAACAGGGTCTTCCACAAATATAACCTATACCACCCTTGACTGGTCAACCAAAGGAACGATAACCGATCTCGGAGGGACATTCGACCTATTAAGCGGAGGAGGGGCTCTTCTTGTTCCGGCGACATCAAGGCTTTACTTTTACACATCAAGAACCCCCAGTAGTTGCACCATTAACGGATGGGTGGAAACAAGGCATGCCATTACCACCGCAGGCGACTTTAGCATCGGAACAGCAGGAACCTTAACGCATGAATACAATTCGACTACTCAGCAATATGTTATTGACATTACAGCCGCTAACTTCAATTTATCTGCCGGCGGTATCATTAACGTAAACGCCAGAGGCTACCAGCATTCGGCAGGTCCGGGAGAGGGAACTAATGGTCAGCGTGCCGGGGGTGCCGGATATGGCGGAGATGGCGGAGACGGAAATGTCGGCGCCGGCGGCTCAGCGTATGGTTCTGTTACAGAACCGACTGATCTTGGAAGCGGAGGAGGAGATTATTATCCAGGCGGCGCGGGTGGAGGCGCTGTTAAGCTGACTATTGCAGGAACTACCACTATAGCTGGAACCATATTCTCGAATGGGGCAACTGGCGGAGGCGATGCCGGCGGCGGTTCCGGAGGGAGTGTTTATATCACTACAGGTACTCTTGACGGAGCGGGAACGATTACCGCGAATGGGGGAAGTGGTCAGGATATTTACGCTGGCGGCGGTGGAGGCGGA
>JAGLRU010000327.1 GCA_023136145.1 Alphaproteobacteria bacterium | reverse complement strand
AAGCGATCCGGGGATGGAGGAGGCTCTTTACGACCGCATGAGCTTTCAAAAGTTTTTGGGCTTTGACTGCTTTGGCGGCATCATCCCTGATGAGAGCAGCATTTGCCGTTTTCGTCATTTACTGGAAGAACACGACTTGTCACAAAAGATACTTTTGTGCGTGAATAAACATCTCAAAGAGCATGGCTTGACATTAAAAGAGGGCACAATTGTTGATGCCACATTGCTGCAAGCACCCGTCAGCAAGAAAAACGCCAAAAAAGAAAGAGACCCCGAAATGAGTTCAACGCGCAAAAACAACAAATGGTACTTTGGAGCCAAGGGCCATATAGGCGTTCAGGCACAGGGCAAGCCGATCATTCATTCTTGTGCGTTTGGTACCGCTAAAGATCATGATATTAAGGCACTTGATGCTCTGCTTCACGGCGCGGAAAAGTCTGTGTTTGGTGACAGTGCTTATAGCGTAAACGAGGATAAAGCTCAGGCTCGATCATCGGGCATTTATTACGGTATCAGTGACAAAGGACGGCGTAATCATCCGCTTTCGAGCACACAAAAGAAGAAAAATCGTAAACATTCTTCTCTCCGTGCAAAGGTTGAACATCCTTTCCGTGTTATTAAACATCTGTGGGGGCATAGAAAGCTGCGTTATCGCGGATTGAGAAAAAATGGTGCCCAGTTTACAACTCTGTGCGCCCTGACAAATATCTTCTTATGTCGAAAAGAATTGTTGTTGGCAGGATGAGTCTGTCTGAATTCCATAAAAAACAGAAAAACAGTGTAAAAACAAACAAATAACAAAAGCATAACACCGTGCTGCCAAATCAGCCATAACCAGCCCAAATCTGACCTAACTCACGAACCTTTTGCGGAGAGTTCTATAGATTACGAGCTTGGCGTTATTGCTGGTAACTGCACTTTTGATCCTATTTCATCGTCTATTATTCCGGGTGATGATGATGGCAAAGTGGCTATCAAAAGAACCAAAATTAAAGGTATGAAAGATCATATTGTTCTTTGCGCTTCACATTCTTTTATGCCGGGTAACGATCAGGTTATACGGCAGACGAAATATTTCCTAAAACATGGAAAATTTCTGCATAAAAAAAAGGACGTTGAAAAGACAAAAGGTACTGAAGAAACCCACGTCAATTTATAGTTATTTAAAATATGAAACTATAGAACCCTCTACAAAAATTATCAGATGATGTAGAATTTGTATCATGCAAACAAATATAAGGTACAGCATGAAACGCAAAGAATTAAGGATCGAGAGATTTCTTGGTGAGATGGAATCCGTCGTGCCGTGGAGAAGTCTTGTCAAAGAAATTTCCCCGCATTACAAAAGCACCCGAGGTCGCCGTCCGCATGATTTGGAGCTTATGCTCCGCATTCATTTTCTTCAATTGTGGCATAATTT
>JAGLRU010000326.1 GCA_023136145.1 Alphaproteobacteria bacterium | reverse complement strand
AAGCTATTCAGACGCCTCAGGCGGACGGACAATGTACGCGGCAACCTCAACAGACGGAGGAAATAACACAAACTGGTTATTTGCGGGTGCTACTATAACATGGAATGGTTCAAGCTCAATAGACTGGGATACCGCGGCAAACTGGGATCTAAACAGAGAACCTGTTGAAGGAGACGATGTTATAATCCCCTCAAGCGGTGTAACCAATGAACCAACGCTGAGTATCGCCGATATCATAGGCTCTCTTACCTTAGCCACAGGCAGAACCCTTACCTGTAACAGCGATCTAACAGTAGTAAATAATGTAGACATAGACGCGACACTTGACTTAAACACGACCACATTTACAATAGGAGGCTCAATAGACTTTACAAACGGAACCATACAGGAAGACACATCAACAATACTGCTTAACTCCTCAAGCGGAACAAAGACCCTTACAACAGATAGTGAAACCCTAAACAACCTTACAATAAACGACGGAGGAGGAGGCGCGACATTAGAGTTACAGGATACCCTTACGCTATCAGGTAATCTCACAGTAACACAAGGCACATTAGACACAAACGACCAGACATTATCAATAAACGGCAATACCGTAATAAACGGAGGAACATTAAAAACAGGAACAGGCGTAATTACCTTTGGAGACACAGTCGATGATACTGTCACAATATCAAGCGGCGCCTTAGAAATCGAATCAGACAACACAACAACCGACATAGTAAAGAACGCTGGAACATGGACTAATTCAGGAGGCACTATAACCTATAATGCCGGAACAGGAGTAACAACAAACCTTCTCTCATCACTCTCCTCATATCATAATCTTACGCTTAATTCATCAGGAAGTACCTACACATCAGATGGAGCCATAACCGCGACTAATAACCTAACCCTCACAAACGGAACATTAAATACATCAACAAACAACCTTACCCTAACCGGTAACCTCCTTGTAAACGGAGGAACCCTTAACGCGAGTAACGCCTCCTGTGACCTTGATATAGGCGGTAACGTAACAGTATCATCAGGAACCTTATCCGCTCCGGCTGCCCTTGATGATACATCCTTTACAGCGGGAGGCAGCTGGGAGATATCGGGAACAGGCATATTTACACATAATTCAGGAAGAATACTCCTTGACGCCTTCTCCTCAGGAAAAACTATCACAACCTCATCCTCCGGAGCCGATGACTTCTACGATGTTAAATTTAATAATTCTTCCGGCAGCTGGACACTTCAGGATGAGTTAACGGTAAGCAATGATCTCTATCTTACTCTCGGCACATTAGACATGAACGACAATAACCTTACTGTTACAGGTGACTATACACAATCAGGAGGAACCTTCACATCCGGAAGCGGTACATTAAGAGTAGATACCAACTTCACAAAATCAGGAGGAACCTTCAATGAAGACACAGGAACAGTAACATTCGGAGGAACCATAGACGGAACATTAGATGTAGCTACAACAGAGACCTTTAACAACGTAATAATCAACAAAACAACGGACGTATCCGATATCCTTACAATAACATCAGGCGATACAATGGTAGTTACAGGCACTCTTATATTAACTGATGGGGAAGTAAATACCGGCACTATCAATGCCCAGGGTGATATAGCTGTCGGCGCTGATTTTAATCAGGGAACAGCACCGGTTACCCTCTCCGGCACAAGCGCTCAAACAATAACAATGACAGGAGACAACTTCCCCACAGGAACGCTTACAGTAAACAAATCATCAAACACAGCAACAACATCAGGCACATTAACATTAACAGGAGCATTAACAATACAGGAAGGAACATTTGCTCTCGGAGGTAACACCAACTTTAACGGAGGAATAACAGTTGAATTGGGAGGAACACTCTCTTGCTCTACAGGGGGAACTACAATAACAATAGATGACGCTGATACGGTAACAGTAAACGCCGGGGGACACTTTAACTTACAGGGAGCATTAGGCAATCTCATAGTCTTTCAATCCGATACAACAGAAGCCTGGAGCCTGGTGATGAACGGATTATATGACATGGACTACATAAACGTAAGCTATTCAGACGCCTCAGGCGGAAGGACAATGTACGCGGCAACCTCAACAGACGGGGGAAACAACACAAACTGGATATTTGCTGGCGCTACTATCACCTGGGATGGTTCAGCATCATCAGACTGGAATACCGCGGCTAACTGGGATCTAAACAGAACACCTACAGACGCGGATGATGTTGTGATAAACGTCAACGGAACAGTTAATCTTCCTTCTTCGACAAGAATTAATTCTTTATCTCTCGATAATACCGTTGACGGGACGACCTGCACTTTTAATTTTACATACGATGCCATAACAAACGGCGCATTAATCATTGATGACGGAGGTCTTACAGTTTACGCGGGAGCAAATATTACTCACTCTGCAGGAACAACTGTTGTTGTAGGAACGGTTAATATAGATGTCCAGACAGGCAATGCCGCTATTTACGGAACCATCAACGTAAATTCCAGAGGCTACAGCAGAACCTATGGCCCGGGAGCGGGAAGCGTGTCCATCGGCGGCGGAGGAGCAGGCTATGGTGGAGACGGCGGAAATGGCAATGCCGGTGCCGGCGGCATTAGCTACGGTTCTCTAACCAGCCCAACTGATTTAGGCTCAGGCGGTGGAGAACCCAGCCTAGGGGGTGTCGGCGGAGGCGCGGTTAAGCTAACCGTTGCTGGTACGGCCACCATTAACGGCTTAATTACAGCTAATGGGGCTAATGGCGGAGCCACTTCAAGCGGTACTGACCGTGGAGGCGGAGGAGGATCTGGCGGCAGTATCTGGATTACAGCTGGTACCTTCACTGGCTCCGGATCAATTACTGCCAATGGCGGAGCTGGGGGCAACTATGGCTATGTCGGAGGTGGAGGAGGAGGCGGAAGAATAGCAGTTCACTACACCACAAACAATTCCTCGGTTACTTATCAGGCATATGGAGGGCTGGTCGGGGGATCAACCTCTCGAATGGGTGGGGCGGGAACTATCTATACAAAATCAGCCAGTCAAAGCAATGGAGACCTTACAATTGATAACAATAATCAGGATAGCTCAGGTGACGGTTCCATCGGCAGAACCCCGATAAACGAGACAATTACCTTTGATACGATCACTATCCGAAATTGCGGCCATCTTGAAACAGGAACATCTACAAACATCACCTATACCACCCTTGACTGGTCAACCAAAGGAATAATAACAGATCTTGGAGGGACATTCGATTTATTAAGCGGAGGGGGAGCCCTTCTTGTTCCGGAGACATCAAGATTTTACTTTTATACATCAAGAACCCATAGTAGTTGTACCATTAACGGATGGGTGGAAACAAGGCAAGCCATTACGACAACGGGTGACTTTAATATAGGAACAGTAGGAACCTTAACACATGAATACAATTCGACTTCCCAGCAATACGTAATTGACATCACAGCCGCTAACTTCAATATGGCCTCAGGTGGCACCATCAACGTAAATTCCAGAG
>JAGLRU010000325.1 GCA_023136145.1 Alphaproteobacteria bacterium | reverse complement strand
GCACTGCCGGTAATCGTATCAGCATAAACTGAACCGGTTACATTTTGTATATTTGCCAACACATCGTTCGAGCCATCGCCATCGTTGCTGGCAACGCTAGTGGTCAGGTTGATAATCGCGCCGCCCGCTGCTCCCACATAGCTGACAGTATTGACCCCCGCTTCACCGTCCAACGTATCTACCCCGCCACGACCAGCTATCGTATCGTTTCCATCACCACCAAGAATGATGTTGGCAGCACTATCGCCAGTGATCGTATCCGCTCCCGTTGTGCCAATGACGTTCTCGATATTAACAATCGTATCATCAACCCCGCCACCAACAGTTACTGTTGCGTTGGTCGAGGTGTTCAATGTCACCGCAATCGACGTTGCTCCGCCAGTCAAGTAATCAGCCGTATCCGTGCTAGCACCGCCGTCAAATGTGTCGCCACCGCCACTTGCGTAAATATAGTCATTGCCAAGACCAGCCGAAATTACGTTCGCAACCGCACTGCCAGTAATCGTATCGGCATAAACTGAACCAGTCACATTCTGGATGTTTGTCAGTACATCATTTGCGCCATCACCATCATTGCTGGCAACGCCTGTGCTAAGGTTAATGACGGCAAGACCGGACGCACTGGAATAATCCGCCGTGTTGACTCCTGCTCCACCATCAAGCGTATCGATACCGCCACGACCAGACAAAGTATCGTTTCCATCTCCGCCTGACAGGACGTTTACAGTAGCATCGCCAGTAATCGTGTCTGCAAAGGTCGAACCGGCAACATTCTGAATATTGGTTAGTACATCAATTGCACCGTCTCCGTCATTTAACGCGATATCAGCATCAAGATTAATAATAACGGAAGATGCTGCACCGGAATAATCCGCCGTATTGACACCAGCTTCGCCATCCAGCGTATCAACACCGCCACGACCAGCTAACGTATCATTGCCACCACCGCCCAAGATAATATTAGTAGCACTATCGCCAGTGATTGTGTCGGCTCCAGCCGTGCCAAGAATATTTTCTACATTGCTGATCGATTGGTTGTCACCGCCGCCATAGGTCAGCGTTGCCGGAGTTGAATCATTCAGCGTCACCGCAATATAGGTCGCACTGCTAGATGAGTAATCCAACGTATCACTGCCGGTGTTTCCATCAATCGTGTCAGCACCAGTCGTAGCAATAATCATATCATTGCCTGCATTGGCTGAGATTACGTTGACATTGGCGTTGCCAGTAATTGTATCGGCGTTGTCAGAACCTATTACGTTTTGAATATTTAGCAATACATCATTTGCACCGTCACCATCGTTACTAGTGACGCTCGTGGTAAGATTGATAGTCGCGCCGCCCGCTGCTCCCACATAGCTGACAGTATTGACCCCCGCTTCGCCGTCCAGCGTATCAACCCCGCCACGACCCGCTAACGTATCGTTGCCACCACCGCCCAAGATAATATTAGTAGCACTATCGCCAGTGATTGTGTCGGCTCCAGCCGTTCCAAGGATATTTTCAATATTGCTGATCGACTGGTTGTCGCCGCCGCCATAGGTCAGCGTTGCCGGAGTTGAACCATTAAGCGTCACCATAATATAGGTTGCGCTACTAGACGAATAATCTAGCGTATCTGTATTTGTACCTCCATTAATAGTGTCCGTACCAGCGCTGCCGTAAATCGTATCATCATCCCCGCCACTTAAAATAATATTGGCAGCACTGTCGCCAGTGATCGTATCGGCTCCAGCTGTGCCGGTGATATTCTGAATATTCGTTATTGTATCATTAAGATCACCACCCACTGTTACTGTTACTGGCGTGGAACCGTTCAAAGTAACAACGATAGACATCGCTGCGCCAAATGTTGAATAATCAAGCGTATTGATACCGCCATCACCATCAATCGTATCCGAACCCGCATCTCCATAGATGTAATCATTGTTGTTGCCGCCATCAATAGTGTCATTACCTAGACCGCCAGTCAGCGTATCATCGCCCGAACCGCCAATCAGTGTATCATCACCAGAGCCTCCGTCGACTACATCGTTGTTATTTTCCCCGTTCAAGTAATTGGCATTAGTATCTCCAGTGATTGTATCTTCTCCATCACCACCAAGAATATTGATAAAATTAGCCAGCTTGTCTGTATCACCACTAGCCCCCACTGTTGCAGTGAAGAAACCTCCAACTACCAAACTCATATCCACAACCAGATCGTCGACGGCATAGTCATAGCTAACTATGTTGGTGCCTGTTCCTCCATCCATCGTGTCATCACCATCACTGCCGTAAAACGTATCATCCCCAGCCAAGCCATAAATCGTTTCTTCGTTCGCTGAGCCAGTGATGGTATCGTCCAGAATCGTTGCGTAGTAATTTTCGAAATTGCTGAAGACCGTCGTTCCACCAGCAGACAAATTCGCTGTGCCAATGCCAATATTCAGATTGACAGATACGCCAGAAATTGCACTGCTATCGAAATTTAACGTGTCAGCTCCAACACCTGCAGTTAACGTATCAAAAGAGGTTGATGCATAAACAGTATTGTTTCCCGCACCAGTCAGAATAATATTATTGTTAGAATCCCCACCTAATGTGTCGTCGCCATCCGTTCCGGTCAAATTTTCAAAGCCGTCGACTCCCTGCGTAACGCCCAGTCCAGAAATGACCGCCGAAGCAGTTGTGCCTCCGTTAAGAATCAAATAAATTGAATTTCCCGCGCCATTTAAAGTCGAATAGTCCAGAAGATCGATGCCGTTGTTGCCATGTAATGTATCAATGCCGTCACTGCCGTAAATCGTGTCATCGCCATTGTGTGCAGATATAATATTAACGCTTGAATTGCCGGTAATAGTATCGGCACCACTGCTTCCTGTAATATTTTGAATATTAGTAATTGTATCAATTTCACTGCTGGCTTTATTGACAACAGAAGCTCCAGCATCCTGCATAACAACCGAAATAGCACCGGAGCTAGTATATACATAAGTGACAACGTTTACGCCAGTATCTCCGTCAATAGTATTACTACCAGATCTGATCTCAAATGTATCATTGCCTGTACCACCAGATAGCGTCGCACCGCCGCCTACAATATTACCCACAATAGTATCGTTTCCATCCATACCATATATGGTCGAGAACGATGTGGCACTATTGGTGCCTGTCCGGATATAATCATTCTGCGACGATCCGTACAAAGCTTCGATCCCATTTACCTTTTGCAAAGAAGCACCACCGACGTTAATAAAATAGAAACCGCTAACTTGCACACCGGCATTAACGTTAATGGCTTGGGCGAGTGCTGAATAATTCAGTGTATCCATTCCAGTGCCGCCAGTTATAGTATCAGTACCCGTACTACCGTAAATCGTGTCATCGCCTGCGTTCAGATACAAATAGTTAACACTGCCATCGCCCGTAACCGTATCATCACCATCAGTACCAGTAACACACTCAACATTAACGATCGTATCATCGATCCCGCCGCCAACAGTTACCGTCGCGTTGGTTGATGTGTTCAGTACAACCGCGATCGATGTCGCACCACTTATCGAATAATTCACCGTATCGGTGGAGGATCCACCATCGATAAAATCGCCACCACCGCTGGCATAAATATAATCCCATCCGCCCCCTGCACTAATCGTATTGGCATTTAGGTCGCCAGTAATCACATCACCGCCTCCTGAACCTATGAAATCACTGACGTTTTTGACTTGATCCGTATCTGTCCCTCCAGAAACCGTTACAGCAAAATATCCTCCAATCAGGTTGCCCATATCAGCAGTCAAGCCACTGTTCGTATAGGCATAACTTACCATGTTGGTACCAGTGTCTCCGTCAAGTGTGTCATTACCACCACCGCCGATCAATGTATCGTCACCACCACCCCCCAGAAGGATGTTGACGGCGCTGTCGCCAGTGATCGTATCCGCTCCCGTTGTGCCGGTTACATTCTCGATATTAACTATCGTATCGTTAACCCCGCCGCCCACAGTCACTGTTGCGTTGGTCGAGGTATTTAATGCCACCGCAATAGATGTAGCACCGCCGGTCGAGTAATCAACCGTATCAGTGCCGGCACCACCGTCAAA
>JAGLRU010000324.1 GCA_023136145.1 Alphaproteobacteria bacterium | reverse complement strand
TATGATCCACCGTATAATCGTACTGAGCATCAAGAAGCTCATCTAGCTTGGTCGCGCCAACTCCATCATTAAGATCAGCCCAAGCGGTGCCGTTGCACCACTGTATAGAAGCAATGGCATCGGTCTTGTAGCGAATTGACCCGGCAATTCCGGCAGCACAAGCGGGCTGCTGAGCAATAGTCCCGTTCGGCAAACGCAGCCCCCCCGTCCCGCCGAAGGAATGATTGGTAACATTAACGTCACCAAACTGCATCATATTACTTGCTGTAATAACCGCCTGATTACCAAGCGCGGTGGAGTTTGTATAGTCCGCCCCATCCGCCTGTGCTTTATAACCAATATAAGTATTATAAGTTCCGGTAGTATTCGCCGTCCCCGCATTACCCGCCTGATAGCCAAGTGCTGTGTTATATTCACCGGTGGTGTTGGCAAGAAGAGCAACCGATCCCACCGCCGTATTATAGTTTGCAGTTGTATTGGCACCAAGAGACCACGTCCCAATCGCCGTATTGTGTGAGCCGATAGTATTGTTATCAAAAGCCTCCGCCCCCATCACCGTGTTATAATCACCGTCGGTGTTAGAATAAAGGGCACTCATCCCAACAGCCGTGTCGTATTTACCGGTGGTGTTAGAGTAAAGAGCCCTCTCCCCTATCGCCGTGTTGTTATAGCCATTTGTGCTGGAATAAAGAGCCATCGTCCCCATAGCCGTATTTTTGTTTCCGGATGTCAACGCAGTAAGAGCCTGATAGCCAACGGCAGTGTTATCGTCCGTCATAAAGCTGCTATTGGCAGCAGTGGCTCCGGCACCTTCACCGATAAATACATTGTACTGCGCTCCGGCGGTCAAGGCGGTTTCGTTCGCGGCGGGATTCTCGCCGATAATCATATTATGATCCACAGTATAATCGTACTGAGCATCAAGAAGCTCATCGATTTTGGTTGCACCGCTTCCACCACTCGCAGCAACCCAAGCCGTACCATTACAGACCTCAATAATGCCGCTGGTAGCATTATAACGCATATCACCTGTATTACCTGCCAGACAGGACGTAACGTCAGTATCGTTAGCCAGACGAACCGCACCGCCGGAGATAATCGCACCCTCCGTTACAACAGCAGACGCGTTGACAATACCATTGGAAAAAGCAGCAATCACATCTGCAGGAACGGTCGCAATGGTTGATCCCACTTCAAGATTTTTGCCGATAGTTGCCGTCGTAGGCGTACCAACCTTAATGCTCCAGAGAGAATCAATTGCGGAAGAAGCTTCCGTATAAGTGTAACGCTGTATGATGTCATCGCCTCCGGCGACAATCACATCAGTATTGGCATCTGCCGGAATGGTCGAATTCGCGTAATCGCGGCAAGTTGTATTAAACTGGCGGTTGGGACCTGCGGAGATAATAGCAAGCACAGTCTGCGAAAGGGCATTTCCGGCGGCAGGCGTTGGCGATCCTGAAAGCCTGTAAGCGTTAGCAGCAACATTGTCATGGCTGCACGCATCAACAGTTTTAATAAGCGACCCTACATCCCAGACGCAATAGCCGTAGTCCGTTCCCCAAGGGTCAGCAGCCGGTGCTCCTATCGTCAATGGAACAAGTCCACCGCCCGTAGGTCCGGCACCAACGCGCCATTCTGGAGGCTCAACTGATCCATCAGCATCGCAGTCCCCATCATCGGTCTGATTTGTCGCATTGATAATAACAATGCTCGAAACAGACTGAAGCTGCGTCTTTGCGGCATTTTTATTGGTTATTCGTATGCTTGAAGACATCGGGCCGGAAATGTTCTGGTATAGTACGACGCTTAAAGCACCTGCCATCGCGATCCCAGCTAACAAAACAGTAAAAACGCTACCAGATTGTCTTTTAGGTTTTCGAATTGAATCCGATGTTTTATTTTGCATAAAAAGAAACTCCCTCAATGAAAAAACACGGAGTGATTAACTCTATTTGATTCTAAAGAATTTACATTAATTTTAAATAAATACTTTTAAAATCAGTGGGTTATAATGTTATGAGAAATAATAATTCGTTATATAGTCAATTTAACAATTAATTGCATGTTTTTCTTTGAAACGCAAAGAACACAGAGGAATCTGATTCTTTGCACCAAGTTAAAGATCCATCGTCGCGCTTCGCGCTCTGTCTGGATGACAATAATTATTGCAGAAAGATTCCAGCTTTCACCAAAATGACGGTCGCTTTTGCAAGATTGCCAAAATCCGGTATTGCGTAGAACAGAATTTATGTGCTAGATCAGCTTCATTCAAAATGATTGACGAACAAGAGAGAAAAATTGGCCAGACAGACAAAACAACAGGACATTGCAAAGCGTTACGCTTTGGCTTTCTTTGATCTGGCTAAGGAGCAAAATTGCCTTGATTCTGTTTCATCTGATTTTCAGAAACTCAGTCTGGTTTTGTCAGAATCAGGTGACTTTCAAAAATTCATCAGAAATACAACGCTGCACCGCGCCGACCAAATGAAAGTTCTGACCGTTCTTGGCAAAAGAGCTGAGTTCAATGTCCTGACTCAAAAATTTCTTGGAATACTTGCGATGAAGCGTCGTCTTGGGATATTACAGAAAATCATTTCAGTTGTGCATGATGAAATTTCCCATCATAAAGGCGAAGTCACGGCAGGAGTCACAGCTGCTTATGCGCTGGAGCCTGCACAGATGGCTGGTATCGCTGCCGCGCTCGGAAAAGTTTGTGGCATGACAGTGAAGATAAAGTTAAAGCAAGACGCTAGCATCGTTGGCGGCCTAGTTATAAAAATCGGATCCCGACTGATCGACAGTTCAATTAAAGGAAAACTAGAACGCCTACACCGCGTTCTTAAAAACTCAAGCACGTAAAAAGATCGAATCTTTACACAAACAGAAAATTAGGAGCCTGAAAAATGGAAATCCGCGCTGCAGAAATTTCCTCCATCCTGAAAGAGCAAATCGCTGGCTTTGGAGCAGAGGCCGATGTCGCAGAAATTGGACAGGTCATTTCCGTTGGTGACGGCGTCGCCCGCGTTTACGGCCTCGACAAAGTCAAGGCTGGAGAAATGGTCGAATTTCCCGGTGGCATCAAAGGCATGGCTCTTAACCTCGAAACCGATAACGTTGGCGTGGTGATCTTCGGAGATGACCGCGACATCAAGGAAGGGGACACCGTTCGCCAAACTGGTGAGATTGTTTCCGTCCCTGTAGGCAGGGGTCTTCTAGGGCGTGTCGTCGATGCACTCGGCAATCCGATTGACGGCAAAGGACCACTGAAAGCCAAAGAAATCCGTCGCGTGGATGTAAAAGCTCCCGGCATTGTCGCGCGTGAATCAGTCAGTGAACCAATGCAATCTGGTATTAAGGCACTTGACTCGCTTGTTCCAATAGGACGCGGTCAAAGGGAACTGATTATCGGCGACCGCCAAACTGGCAAGACCGCAATTGCAATTGACTCCATCCTCAACCAGAAAGAAAACAACAGCGGCACGGACGAAAAGAAAAAGCTTTACTGCGTTTATGTTGCTATCGGTCAGAAACGCTCAACTGTAGCGCAACTGGTCAAAACCTTAGAAGACAACGGCGCAATGGAATATTCCATCATCGTGGCAGCAACGGCTTCCGAGCCTGCCCCGCTGCTCTATCTTGCTCCGTACACCGGCTGCACGATGGCAGAATACTTCCGCGACAACGGTATGCACTCGTTGATTATATATGATGATCTGTCCAAGCAAGCTATAGCCTATCGCCAGATGTCGCTTCTGCTCCGTCGTCCTCCCGGACGCGAGGCATATCCAGGGGATGTATTTTATCTGCACTCGCGCCTGCTGGAACGAGCTGCCAAATTGAGCGATGATCTCGGCTCCGGTTCAATGACAGCTTTGCCAATTATTGAAACGCAGGCGGGCGATGTTTCTGCCTACATCCCGACTAACGTAATTTCTATTACGGACGGTCAGATATTTCTTGAAACGGGGCTGTTCTACAAAGGCATACGCCCTGCAATTTCGGTGGGACTGTCGGTTTCTCGCGTTGGCTCCGCTGCACAGACCAAAGCGATGAAACAAGTGGCAGGTACAATCAAGCTCGATCTCGCCCAATTCCGTGAGATAGAAGCCTTCTCGCAGTTCGCATCTGACCTCGATGCCTCAACGCAACAACTTCTGGCACGAGGCAGGCGGCTGACCGAGCTTCTTAAACAACCACAGTACAAACCAATGCCATTCGAAGAGCAAGTGGTCTCCATCTTCTCCGGTGTGAACGGATATCTGGACACAGTGGAAGTGAAGGACATCAACGACTTTGAAGAGCAGTTTCTAAACGCCCTTCACAGTCACGGTGCAAATATCCTGAAATCCATCCGCGACGAGCAAAAAATCACCGACGGCAACGAAAAAGAACTGAGAAAGTTTATTAAAAAATTCGTCGAAACTTTTGTTCCAGATGAGAAAGCGGCATAGTAAATGTTTTTTATTATTCAAATTAACATTCATTGTCATCCCCGCTTTACGCGGGGGTCTGGAAGCGCGTCCGCGCGTCTCATGACTAATAAGACGGCAGGACTGCCTACCGGATGCCCGCGCGAGGCTGGCATGACGACAATGGAGGGTAGTTAAAAACACATGCCCAGTTTAAAAGAATTCAGAAACCGGATCGTCAGCGTGAAATCCACGCGGAAAATCACTTCGGCCATGAAAATGGTCG
>JAGLRU010000323.1 GCA_023136145.1 Alphaproteobacteria bacterium | reverse complement strand
GAAGCTGGAAGTCTGAAGCTGGAAAAAAAAGTTATTACAGTCGCTTCTTCTCCTCCGGTGGTGGTGTTGCCTAATAAAAATCCCGTTAATCATTTCAAGAATAATGTCCGCCTCTTCAGAGATGTTATAAAAGGTCTTGGGGTTGAATGATGGTGATGGATTTTTTTCAGAAAAATACATCATCCATCAGTGGTACGCACGCGCAGGCCCTAGATACGGCTAAGTTACGCCTGTTGACAGTTGCAATGTTTTTGATGATGGGCTATTTGGCGGTTTGTCTGCGTCTGGTCGAACTTACTTTGCTTAAGCCTTCCAGCCAAGTTGAAATTTCTGTCAGTGGTGTTGGAGATGTCAAACCAATCGGAAAATTTTTCCGTGGCTCTATTTTTGACCGTAACGGCAATCTGATAGCATCCTCTCTGAAGATGGATGCTGTTTACGTCAACGCCACGCTTGTGGATTCTCCTGAAACACTGGCTCAGCAGCTTTCTGACATTCTGCCGGATATGAACGAAGGCGATATTCGTCGGAAACTTTCCTCTGAAAAGAGTTTTGTCTGGATAAAGCGCAATGTTACTCCGAAGCAGAAATATGCCATTAATGCGCTTGGCAATCCGGCTTTGGGATTTAAGAAGATGGCTGGGCGCATATATCCTGATGCTAATCTGGTAGCACATGTCGTCGGCTATACCGATATGGATGGCAAGGGCATCGCTGGTATTGAAAATTTTTTTGACAAGCAATTATCGGAGTCTGGAGATTCACTTCAGTTAACAATAGACTTGCGTGTACAGTATATACTTCGTCGCGAGCTTATTAAGGTAGTCAGGAAATTTCGTGCCAAGGCTGGCGTTGGTATAGTGATGGATGTTAACACTGGTGAGATTATCGCTTTGGTGTCGTTGCCAGATTTTGACCCGAACCATTTTAGTGATGCTACGAACGAGCAGAAGTTCAACAATGCCACTCTGGGCGTTTTTGAGATGGGATCGACGTTTAAGATTTTTTCGATCGCCGCAGCTCTTAATAGCGGCAAGATTCGTTTTTCCTCTACATTCGATGCCACCGATCCAATCAAGCAGGGACGTTTCACAATTTCTGACTCTCATCCGAAGCGTCGCGTGATGACAGTGCCTGAGATTTTTATTTATTCTTCTAATATCGGTGCTGCCAAAATGGCTGCTTTTATAGGTAATGAAGGTTTAAAAAATTTCTACAAAACTCTCGGTTTTATGGATCGGGTTCCGGTCGAGTTGCCAGAAAGGGGTTTTACGCTGTCTCCCTCACCCTGGCGAGACATTGATACTATGGCAACGTCTTTCGGTCACGGCATCGCTGTCAGTCCGCTGCATCTGATACGGGCTGCGTCCGCCATCGTCAATGGCGGAATTATGCCGACAGTTACTATTTTCAGACCTGATGAAGATTTGCCTACGGCTTCGACTGGAGAGCGCGTAATCAAGGCCGAAACTTCTGGACAGATGCGGAAATTGCTGGAATTGGCGGTAGCCGCTGGCACAGGCAAAAATGCATGGGTTGAGGGATATAACGTTGGTGGAAAAACCGGAACTGCAGAAAAAAATATTCGTGGCAGATATAAGCGTGATATCCTGCTATCCTCTTTTCTTGGTGTATTTCCTATCCGAAACCCGCGTTATGCCGTTCTGGTGATTTTGGATGAGCCGAAGTCGTTGGAAAATACACGTATTTCTGCGACTGGGGGTTTGACGGCTGCGCCAGTAGTGTCACAGGTGATTGAGCAGATGGGGCCTTTGTACCAGATTTTGCCAGACACCGAACGCACCCGCAAAGATATTGAAAAGGAAATGGCTGTTTATCTAAAAGAAAAAAAGAAGTAAGGAAGAATCCATGCACCTCCTAGAACTGATAGATGACATTGATATCGACACGGTGAAAATTAGTGATAAAAATAGAGCTGGCGGTATCGAAATTGTCGGGCTAACCGCAGACTCGAGGAAAGTGCAGGCGGGATATTTGTTTGCAGCTTTTCCCGGCGCGAAACTGGATGGTCGAAAATTTATCGGGGAAGCTCTTGAAAAAGGTGCTGTTGCTATTCTCGCGCCAGAGGGAACCGTGTTTCCGGTATCCACCGCCATTACACTGGAGGCTCCAAAACCACGCAGTTGTTTCTCTCGGATGGCAGCTGCTTTTTATGGCAGGCAAATGAATGTAATAGCTGCTGTTACTGGCACTAACGGCAAAAGCTCGACTGTCGATTTCTGTCGCCAGATATGGCAGTCGATGGAGTATTCTGCTGCTTGCATGGGTACTTTGGGTGTTAGTGCTTCCGTCGGTATCAATCGCCAATGTAATCTTACATCTCCTGAACCAGTTACGCTGTATTCGGAGATCGCTTTGTTGAAAGCTGCTGGTGTTACTCATCTTGCGCTCGAAGCCTCCAGTGTGGGGCTTGATCAGTTCAGGTTGGATGGCTTACGCGTTACCGTTGCCGCTTTTACTAATCTGACCCGCGACCATCTGGACTATCATGGTACGATGGAAGCGTATCTGGAGGCAAAGCTGAGCCTGTTTAAGAATGTTATGATGGAAGGTGGCATAGCTGTTATCAACAGCGGTATTTCTTGTTTTGGTGTTGTGAGCGATATTTGCAAAGAACGTGGTATCCGCGTGATTGATTTTGGTGAGAAAGCTAAGGATATTTGCCTGATAAAACATAGCGTCTTGCCCGATGGGCAGTTAATTGAATTTACACTCTTCGGAGAGCGACATAAGATAAAATTGCTGTTGATTGGTAGTTTTCAGGCTTTCAATGCTCTTTGTGCGCTTGGGATCGTTCTTGCCGAAGACCCCGAAAACAAGCTCAAGCAGAAGCAGGCCGTTCATGCTTTGGAGGGGCTGAAAAGCGTTCGTGGGCGGTTGGAGTTTGCCGTTAATCATCCGAACGGTGCTCCTGTCTATGTCGATTTCGCCCATACGCCAGACGGACTCGAAACTATGCTGAAGTCACTTCGTCCGCACACGCCGGGACGTCTTCATGTTGTGTTCGGCTGCGGTGGTGACCGTGACAGTGGTAAGCGTTCGATGATGGGCGAGATTGCTGTGCGGTTGGCTGACGATGTGATCGTGACCGATGACAATCCGCGTACAGAGGATGCAGCCTTTGTCCGTAGCGAGATCATGAAAAGTGCTTTGGGAGCGACTGAGATCGCAGAACGGCGGGAGGCCATCCGCGCTGCCGTTCATCGTCTGAAGCCGGACGACGTTCTCGTCATTGCCGGAAAAGGTCATGAGCAGGGGCAGGTTATTGGCACCGAAGTCCTGCCGTTTGATGACGTGAGCGAAGTGCGTGCAGCTGTTTCCGAGGTGAGTGAATGATGAAAAATATTTCAGGGAAAAATCTTTATGCTGTATAACTTTCTTTATCCGTTGGCCGAGTATTTTCAGCCGTTTAACCTGTTTAGATACCTGACTTTTCGCACTGGTGGCGCAATTATGACTGCCATGATTATCAGTTTTTTGATCGCTCCTTCTGTAATCCGTTGGCTGAAGTCGAAACAGGGTAGTGGTCAGCCAATTCGTGCGGACGGGCCGGAGACACATTTCAAAAAAAAGGGCACTCCCGTTATGGGTGGGCTGATGATTATTTTCTCCGTTACGCTTTCGACGTTGCTGTGGGTGGATATTCACGATCCATATATGTGGCTTGTGCTTTGGGTGTTTTTGGGTTGCGGTGCGGTTGGTTTCTGTGATGACTATGTCAAGCTGACAAGAAGCAGTCATAAAGGTCTTCCTGGTAAGATGCGCCTGTTGTTGGAATGCGCTATTGCACTGGTTGCCGTTATAGCTGTTATGTGTCTGACCGCCGCGCCTCTTGATACCGGCCTTGCCGTGCCTTTTTTTAAGAATGTCCTGTTCGATCTTGGATGGTTCTTTGCTCCGTTTGGTGTTCTGGTCATCGCTGGTTCGGCCAACGCAGTGAATCTTACGGACGGACTTGACGGACTTGCTATCGGCTCTGTTATGATCGCAGCTGCTTGCTTCGGTATTATCTCCTATCTTGTTGGAAACGTGATTTTTGCGAATTATCTTCAGATACATAACGTGCCGGGGGCGGGGGAACTGGCTGTTTTTTGTGGTGCTTTGGTGGGGGCGGGTCTAGGGTTTCTCTGGTATAATGCGCCGCCTGCTGAAGTGTTTATGGGTGATACCGGCTCTCTTGCTCTAGGCGGTGCTCTTGGAACGATCAGTGTTATCACCAAGCATGAAATTGTGCTCGCCATTATCGGCGGATTGTTTGTTATAGAGACTTTGTCTGTTATTATTCAGGTTGTTTCTTTCAAGACTAGAGGCAAGCGCGTATTTCGTATGGCACCCATCCACCACCACTTTGAAAAATTGGGATGGGCTGAAACGACCGTTGTAATCCGTTTTTGGATTATTGCGATTATTCTGGCACTTATCGGCCTTTCAACACTTAAGCTGAGGTAAAAAATGATCGATCTTAAACCGCTTAAATCGCAATTTATGGACAAACCTGTCGCTATTATCGGCCTTGGCAAGAGTGGGATACATGCCCATGCTGCTTGTGAGGCTGCTGGAATTGGAACTGTTCTTTGGGACGATAATCCAGCAGCTATGACGGAAGCTGTTAAAAAAGGTGCTAATGTGGAGGACCTGACTAGTGCGGATTTCTCCCGTTTTTCTTTGCTTTGTCTTGCCCCCGGCGTTCCGCTTACATATCCGAAGCCACATCCGGCGGTTTTGCGTGCGCAAGAAGCCGGTCTTGACATCGTTTGCGACATAGAGCTTTTTCATCGCGCTCATCCTGCGGTTAGAACTATCGGTGTCACCGGTACTAATGGCAAATCGACCACAACGGCATTGATAGGGCATATCCTGAAAACGGCAGGTGTAGAATCTGCTGTTGGTGGCAATATCGGTGAAGCCGCGCTGTCCTTGCCGCAATTGTCCGATCAGGCGACGTATGTATTCGAGCTTTCTTCCTATCAGCTAGACTTGTGTAGGAAATATGCGCCGGAAATCTCCGTTCTTATTAACCTCAGCCCTGACCATCTGGATCGTCACGGTGGGATGGAGGGGTATGTTGCCGTCAAGGAGAGGATTTTCAGAAGAGGAGGGTCTGCCGTTATCGGTATTGATGATAAGGAGTCTCTTGGAATATATGAGCGTTTGGTGAAATCTGGCAGGAGGAAGGTCATCCCCGTATCCTGCGAGACAAAGCTTTCGGAGGGTGTCAGCGTTACGGAAGAAGGTATTCTTTTCCATGACGGCGTGGAAACTCTTGACTTGAAGCCCTGTAAGACACTCCCCGGACAGCATAACTGGCAGAATGCAGCGATAGCTTATGCGGCTTGCAGATTGAACGGAGTTTCTGTTTCGGACATCGTCCGTGGGCTTGGGAGCTTTCCCGGACTGGCGCACCGTCAGAACATCGTTGCCGTTCATAACGGCGTTACCTATATCAACGATAGTAAAGCGACAAACGATCAGGCGGCGGGAGTTGCGCTCCGTACATACAACCCTGTTTACTGGATCGCTGGCGGAAAGCCGAAGGATGGCGGTTATGCAGACTGCGAAAAATACATTGGCCATGTCCGCCACGTTTTTCTGATTGGCGAGGCACAGAAAAAAATGGCAATGTGGCTTGAAACCTTAAAGGTTCCGTTCACTTTATCCGATACCATAGACCAAGCATCGGTTGCTGCTGCTGTTATTGCGGAGAAGGAAAAACTTCAAAATGCAGTTGTGCTGTTTTCTCCCGCCTGCGCCAGCTTTGACCAGTTTAAAAATTTCGAGCAGCGCGGAGATGCATTCGTTAATCTTGTTAGGGACATTGTTTCCGGAGAGCAGACTATCCGAATATGAAGGCGATGGCACGCACCGATAAGTCAGTTCTTAATTCATGGTGGTGGTCTGCTGACCGTTTAACGTTGATTGCATTGGTGGTTTTGGCTGTTATTGGCATCATGTTGGTAACAGCTGCTTCACCGTCTGTTGCGGAAAGGATTGGGCTGCCTCCATTTTACTTCGTCACCCGTCAGTTTGTCTTTTTTGCTCTTTCTGTTGCTATGATGTTCAGTTTTTCACTGATGGGACGTAAGGCTGTATGGCGTACTGCTTTTGTTATACTTGTCGCTTCTATGGTTCTTCTGGCGATAACCGTTTTATTTGGCGCATCTATAAAAGGTGCGACGCGCTGGATTTCCTTTATGGGATTTTCTCTTCAGCCTTCCGAGTTTGTTAAGCCTGCTTTTGCTGTTACCAGCGCGTGGCTGATGGCGCGTCATGGGAATAAGGAGAAGTTTCCAGGTCATCAGATGGCTTTCGGTCTCTATCTGGTTATTTTATGTTTGCTGCTTTTGCAGCCGGATTTTGGTATGTCCGTCTTGATTTCCTGTATCTGGGGAGCGCAGTTGTTTCTGTCGGGCGTGCCGATGATCTTGATTTTCTTGCTGCTTGGGTTGGGTGTTTTGGGATTTTTCGGTGCCTACACATTTTTCCCGCACGTTGCGGTTCGCGTGAAGGGTTTTCTCAATCCTGCCACTAGTGAAAACTATCAGGTGCAGAAATCGCTGGATGCCTTCGGCAATGGTGGATTTTTTGGCACTGGGCCGGGTCAAGGACAGGTCAAGATGACATTGCCAGACGCTCACGCAGATTTTATTTTCGCTGTGGCAGGGGAAGAATTCGGTATGCTGTTTGTGCTTGCCCTTGTCTTTCTTTTTTGTTTTATCATTATTCGCAGTATAATCCGCATCTATCGAAGCGAGGACTTGTTTATTATCCTCGGTGCCTCCGGGCTTCTTGTGCAGTTTGGTTTGCAAAGCTTGATTCACATGGGATCATCGCTGCAACTGCTTCCGGCTAAGGGAATGACGCTACCATTTATCAGTTATGGAGGGTCATCACTGCTGGCGATGGGGGTTGGCATGGGGATGTTGCTTGCTCTTACTCGCAAACAAAAGTCGGTGAGAGCTTGATAAAAGTGGTTGATGAAAAAGGAGAACGATTATGACTCAGCATAAAACGATTGTCTTAGCGGCAGGTGGAACTGGCGGACATCTGTATCCGGCGGAAGCTCTGGCGCAGGAACTTCTCAACCGAGGGTATAGGATCATTATTATCACCGACAAGCGCGGACAGGCTTTTCGGAAACTTGGCGAAGAAGTGCAGATTGAGTGCGTGCGAGCCGCCACCCTGAAACCCGGTATTATCAGCAAGATTAGTGCGGTTGTTAATATGGGTATCGGCATTCTGCAGGCGGCGGTTCTTCTCGTAAAATACAAGCCGAAAGTTATCGTCGGCTTCGGTGGGTATCCGTCATTTCCAACCGTTTTTGCCGGACAGAGGATGTATATCCCGACTCTCCTCCATGAACAGAATGCTATACTCGGTAAGGCTAACCTTTGGCTTGCTGGCAGTGCGGGTGCGATTGCGGCATCTCTGCCGGAAACTCTTGGTATTAAGCCTGCCAATCAGGGAAAGGTTGTTGTGACTGGCAATCCAGTGCGTGCAGGTATTTGCGCCGTGAGGGATATTCCGTATCCGGCTTTTGCGGAAACTTTTGAAATATTTATTACCGGAGGCAGTCAGGCGGCAAAGGTTTTCAGTGATATTGTGCCGGAAGCTGTTTGTCGTTTGCCGGAAGACCTTAAAAACCGTTTGCATATCGTGCAGCAATGTCGTGAGAGTGATATAATATCCACGAAGGAAAAGTATAAGTTGGCGGGAGTTAAGGCTGAAATTAAAGCTTTTTTCGATGATATGCCGGATAGGTTGTCGGCTTGTCATTTGTTTATAGGGCGTTCTGGTGCTTCTACTGTGGCGGAAATTGCTGTAGCAGGTCGTCCGGCGATTTTTGTGCCCTATCCCGGACATGCGGATCAGCAGCAGAAACATAATGCCAATCTGATCGCCGGAAAAAATGGGGGATGGGTGATGATGCAGGATCAATTTACCGCAGAAAAGCTTGCGGATCGTATTGAGCATCTTGCCAAAAACCCGTCCATATTGGAGAATGCAGCACAGGCGGCGAAATCCTGCGGCCAGCCGGAAGCAGTAATAAATCTGGCAGATTTGGTGGAAAAAAGGTTCAGAAGGAATAAAACATGAAACAAGCTTTCCCTTTTAATATAGGCACTGTACATATTATCGGTATCGGCGGTATAGGCATGAGTGGATACGCTGAAGTTTTGCATAATCGTGACTATAGGGTGCAAGGCTCCGATCAAGCGGAAAGTGCCAATGTGCTGCGTTTGCGTGCGCTGGGTGTGCGTGTGATGATTGGTCATATCGCTGACAACATTTATGATGAAGAAAAGAATCTGTGTTCTGTTGTTGTTAAATCCACTGCCATCAAGGGGGATAATTTGGAAATCTCCGCCGCTCGGAAAAACGACATTCCTATCATTCCGCGTGTGGAGTTGCTTGCTGAAATGATGCGCTCCAAATGGTGCATTAACGTTTCAGGAACTCACGGAAAAACTACAGTAACATCCATGATAGGTCATGTGCTGGAAAAAACCGGTCTTGACCCGACGGTTATTAACGGTGGCATCATTAACGCCTATGGTACCAACACTCGTATGGGTACCAGTGACTGGATGGTTGTTGAATCGGATGAATCGGACGGTACCTTCTCCAAGTTGCCTTCGGTGGCTTCGATTATCACCAGCATTGATCCTGAGCATCTGGATTACTATGGCTCCTTTGATAATTTGAAGGAGGCATTTGTTGCTTACGCTCACAACTTGCCGTTCTATGGTTTCGTTGTCGCTTGCATCGATCATCCTGTTGTGGCTGAGCTGATTCCGCAATTTCAACGCAAGACCATCACATACGGTTTCAGTAAGGAGGCGGATGTCAGCGCTGCCAATGTAGTTACAACGCCAGACGGCATTGTCTGTGATGTTTTATTCAAACCCGTGCTCTCCAGTTTTCCAGCAAAAATTGAAAACGTGAAACTTCCAATGTTCGGGGAGCACAATATCCTCAATGCGCTGACAACTTTTGCGGTCGGACATGAACTAGGGATCAAGGCGGAGAAGATCGCAGAAGCCATATCCAGATTCTCTGGTGTTAAGCGACGCTTTACCACGACTGGCATCGTAAATAATATCACTGTCATTGATGACTATGGTCACCATCCGGTGGAGATCGCCGCCACCCTTAAAGCAGGGCGTGATGCTCTTATCGGTAGAGAGGGAGGGCGCGTTATCGCGGTCGTGCAGCCGCATCGCTACAGCAGACTTTCCAGCTTATTTGAGGAATTTTGTACCTGCTTTGAAGATGCTGACGAAGTGATTGTCGCGGATGTTTATTCCGCTGGTGAGGAACCTGTTGCAGGAGCTGATCGTGATGCGCTGGTTAGCGGTATCAGGAAGCAGGGCAAGGATAAAGTTCATATTCTTGGCTCGCCGCAGGAATTGGCTGCGCTGGTTTATGAGATCGCTCACGCTGGAGATTTTGTTATTTGTCTCGGTGCGGGAAGTATCACCAATTGGGCGCAGGATTTGCCAAAAGAGTTGGAAAAGCTGTCAGTGAAAAAAAAAGCAGTTAGTGGCGCAAGATGACCCCATCATGTAAAAAAGATGTTCCTTTTCAATGTTTTAGCGATACGCTGCTGGAAAAGCTTCCTGATGTTCGTGGACGTCTTACGCCTAACGCTCCTTTGGGACACAGGACATGGTTCGGTGTTGGAGGGGCGGCAGAGATATTGTTTAGACCTGCTGATCGTCAGGATTTGATCGACTTTGTTAAAAATTGCCCTAAAACCATTCCTATCACTATTATAGGGGCAGCTTCCAACCTGATTATAAGAGATGGTGGTATTCCGGGTGTAGTGATCCGTATGGGTGGTGAATTCAACGAAATACGTATGGATGGTGTGGAGATTCGCGTTGGTGCTGCCGCGCTTGTTATGAATGTGGCACTTGCCTGTCTGAAAGAGTCCATCACGGGGCTGGAATTTCTGAGCGGTATTCCAGGTACTGCTGGTGGTGCACTTCGTATGAATGCTGGAGCTTATGGTAGGGAAACTATGGATGCGCTGGTCACTGCCGAAGTTCTTTTTCGGTATGGTAGTGTACGGCAGATGACACCTTCTGAAATGGATATGAGCTATCGTCATAATGGCTTGCCGGATGATGTTATTTTTCTCGGTTGTACACTGAAGGGTACTGCCGGGGAATACTCTGCCATAAAAGACAGGATGACTGAGATCAAGGTTAAACGCTCTGAAACTCAGCCGATTAAATCAAAAACTAGCGGTTCCACTTTCGCCAATCCAGAGGGTCTGAAAGCATGGCAGCTTATTGATGAAGCTGGATGTCGTGGTCTCAAAGTCGGAGGAGCGCAAATATCGGAGATACATACCAGCTTTATGCTGAACAACGGCTCCGCATCGGCGGCCGATCTGGAGCGGCTTGGCGAGGAAGTGCGGCGGAGAGTTTATGAGAAGAGTAAGGTAATGTTACGGTGGGAAATCAGGCGTATTGGAATCCCGCTTGAAAAGGACACTGATATTCTGGAATGGATAAAAGAGAAGGGACTGTCCTAGTCTTCGTACTCTGTTTGGATGACAATAACGCAGTTGCGTCA
>JAGLRU010000322.1 GCA_023136145.1 Alphaproteobacteria bacterium | reverse complement strand
GCATAACGCACCGCATCCTCTTTGCTCAGTCGCTTCCCACCACCAATACGATTAAAAACCTGGCCATCCAAAGACAGGGACGAACGCTTCTTCGGCTTTTTGATTTCAGCCGAAGCAAGCCTGCGAGCGACAGGAAGGACAATCTGCTTTCCGCCGATGGTCAACTTCACGACAGGTCTTCTGACCGGAAGCAATACCGAAGCATCTGCACTTGCCGCCTCCACGCATAGGAGAATCAGCAATGCCGTCATGATCAAAAAAACCCGTCTGCGATAGATTTTAAATCTCAATATAAAACTGCCTTTTTCTTTTGCTGAAGTTAGAATCGATTTATACCGGAATTATTCCATCTTTGCAAGATTTTTACATAACTTAGCAGATTTGTGAATAGAGGCACTTAAACGAAAGATAGATTCCTCATCCTGTTGTCTTCCTAACCTCGCACTTGTCATTGTTAAAGGATATCCTTGTTTATAAATAAGAAAAGAAGATTCTTCAGCTTTACATTAAAATATGGTACGCAGAAAAAATGTATCTAAAGTTAATTGTCTTGTCATTTTTTTGATTTGAGGATGTAGTATAATTTGGAAACGAATATAAAAATTTCAAGTATTGGAGATATTAAAATGTCAGGTCATGATTCTATATATAACGTGGAAGTTTCTGCACCTTCCGACCTCTCTCAAACAGATATTAGCAAGTGTATCGATATAATCAGCAGAGGTGGAGCGGCAGGGAATTCCATCCCTCAGCTTCTGCCAAAAGCGCAATCGTTGGTAATTGCACGCACTTGCATTAAAGGCAACATTGTTGGTGTTGGAGCTCTCAAAATTGTGCGACCGGAATATGCCGAAGAAATTACAGGTAAAGATAAAAGCAATTTCCCTTTTAACATTAATACCACAGAACTTGGATTTATAGCTATAGACCCAAGCTACCAAAACAAGGGTATTTCTCATTCTATTGTGGAAAAATTATGTTCGATTCATAAGGGAAGTCTGTTCGCCACCACAGATAATATCTACATAAAAAAAATTCTCAAACTTTTTGAGTTTGAGCAGCAAGGCAAGGAATGGAAAGGACATAGGGGCATTCTTTCTCTTTGGATAAAACCCTGATATTTCATACAAGAACTATAATTCACCGTCTCCGCGTGTTCGCTTAAAACGTGATTAATATCAAAATCCATTTCAGTCACAAAACTATACCTATTCAAATAGGCTTATGGCTGCGTTTCCAGCCACTCTAGAATGATATGTCCAGCGTGATGCTCGTAAAGATCGTTATGATGCCCACTATCGATCATAACCAATTGCTTGGGATGATTAGCGACAGCATAGAGCTTTTGGGCGAATGATTGTGGAATGATCTTGTCTTCCTCCCCGTGAACAATCAGCAAAGATGACCGAACATCTTTTATTCGGCTCATATTATCAAACTTGTCTTTCATCAGAAGACCGACAGGCAAGTAGAAATACATGTCCTTGGCTACATCCAACGCGCTGCTGAATGGTGATTCCAATACAAGAAGCCCGGGCTGAAATTCCTTAGCCATCTGAACCGCTGGACCGGAACCAATGCTTTCCCCGTATAGAATCCATTGTGATGCCGGATACTCATTCGCATCAAGCCACTTAAGTGCCGAACGCGCATCATTGTAAAGCCCTTCCTCACTAATGCTTCCACGGTTGCCACCATAGCCCCTGTACTCGCAAAGATAAACACCGTATCCAGCTTCTATAAATAAACGCATCTTGCCAGCGCGGTTGCCAATATGTCCGGCATTCCCATGATACAAAATAATAACTTTACCATCTTTTTTCTGTGGCGGAGCGAACCATGCCAGCAGATCAAGGCCATCCTCCGTCTTGACTCGAAGTTCCTTCATTTCCGCAACATGATTGTCGGCAGGCTTTCCGGGATAGTTACGGTTGGGTGAGTATTGCAGGGTGCGCTGTCCAAACCATACCATAATGATTACGGCGATATACCAAACAATCAGAAAATAAAAAATTCTCATCATGGCTTCAATCCATTTCTTTTAAAAGAGTACCGTAGAGACGTGCATAAGCACCGTTCCGTGTCAGCAAATCCTCATGACTGCCAGATTCCACAATTTTTCCTCCATCAAGCACATGGATAATATCCGCGCCGATAATGGTGGAGAGACGGTGCGCTACGACAATTGTCGTCCTGCCTTTCTGGAGACGTTCTAGAGCCGACTGAACTAGCCGTTCGGAACTTGCATCCAGCGCACTCGTCGCCTCATCCAAAAGCAGTATTGGAGCATTTTTAAGCATGGCACGCGCAATCGAAATACGCTGACGCTGCCCGCCGGAAAGCTTCACACCATTTTCGCCCACGCGAGTGTCGTAACCTTCCGTCAGTTCCATGATGAAATCATGCGCGGCGGCGAGCTTTGCAGCAGCAACGATATCCTTTTCAGTAGCTTGCAGAGAGCCATAAGCAATATTGTCGCGTATCGTATCGTTGAAGATAGCGATTTCCTGACTAACCAATGCCATGTTCCTGCGAAGGCTCGCGAGAGTCACATCACGAACATCCTGACTACCCACCCTGACGGTGCCGCCAGTGACATCATAAAAACGCGGAATCAGGCTAAGAATAGTCGATTTTCCGGCTCCAGACGCACCAACCAGCGCAGTAGTCTTACCAGCGGGAGCCTCGAAAGAAACACCACGCAAAGCCTCACTACCGTCCTGATATTTAAACCTAACATCATCGAAAGCTATAACTGAATTTCTAGCGTTCAGAACCGTTGCCTCCGCCCTGTCGCGTATGGATGGCTGAATATCGAGCATTTTGAATAACCGATCCGCCGCAGCCAGACCTGTTTGCAAGGTGTTACTAAGTTTAGCCAACCGCTTCATCGGCTCAAACGCCAGCAAAAAGGCCGTGATAAAAGAAAAAAGCTTTCCGGGCGTGCTCGTCCCATCAATCACCTGATACCCGCCGTAAACAATGATCGTTACGATAGCAAAACCGCTCAGAGTTTCCGAGACGGGAGATACCACAGCGGACGTACGGAAAGACTTATTCATCAATTTGAATATATTGCCGATGATTTTGTTGATACGGGTCTTCTCATACTCTTCCATGACATAGGATTTAACGTGCTTGTTACCTTGGAAAGACTGGTTGAGCATACTTGTCAATTCACCAGTTTCCATCTGCATGGTAGTAGACACCTTGCGCAACTTACGTCCTAGTTTGCTAACGAAATAAGCCACCGCCGGAAAAACAAAAAGCGACACCAGTGACAACTTCCAGTCCTGATAAAACATCACGCAGATCAGCGCGATAACGGTGAAGCTGTTTTTACCCACGCCCGTCAAGCTCTCGATAACAGCAGTGCGCATCATCGCCGTGTCGGAAATAAAGCGCGACAACAATTGACCGCTTTGCCTTCCATGGAAATAAGCCAAATCTGCAGTAACTAGATGCGCGAACATGTCGCGATTAATGTCGCTTATAACATGCAGTCCCATCCTGTTAATCATCACCGCCTGACCGTATGTCGCAAGTCCTCGAATATTGAAAACGATAAAAACACCGAAAGCCACCGGCCACAACATTTCAGGGTCTTTATCCGTAAAAACCTTATCAACGATAGGCTCCATCAGCTTCGCCATCGATCCCGTCATCGCCGCCGAGATCAGCATCAGTACCATCGCCAGTACAAGATTCCGCCAATGCGGCGCGATATA
>JAGLRU010000321.1 GCA_023136145.1 Alphaproteobacteria bacterium | reverse complement strand
TGAAGGAAATCTCCTATATCCATGCAGAGGGTTACGCCGCCGGAGAGATGAAGCATGGTCCCATCGCCCTAATCGGCGAAGATGTTCCGGTGATCGTGATCGCACCGTTCGATAACCTCTTTGAGAAAACCGCATCAAATACACAGGAAATTGTGGCGCGTGGCGGGAAAGTCCTGCTTATCTCCGATAAAAAAGGCATCGAGAAACTAAAAGACATCGCTACATGGACGATTGAAATTCCCGAAGCAGATCCATTCGTCGCACCAATCCTCTACACACTACCTGTGCAATTACTGGCTTACTATACCGCCGTTGTCAAAGGTACAGACATCGATCAGCCGCGAAATCTGGCAAAAAGTGTAACTGTGGAGTAATTTTCATGAAGAAAGACATCCGCCCCACTGCACAATCCGACATCATTAAAAGCAAGGGCGGATACCCGCATTTTATGCTCAAGGAAATCCACGAACAACCATCCGTCATCACAAACATACTCAACACCTATATCAATCAGACGACGGGACACGTTACCCTGCCAGATGAAATCCTTTTCCTCAGCACTGTTCCGCGCATCATCATTTCTGCCTGCGGCACTGCGCTTCATGCGGGCATGGTAGCGGAATACTGGCTAGAGCAAATCGCATGCATTCCAGTTGAGACTGATACCGCCACCGAATTTCGCACACGCGAAGCCCCGATGTCGTCAGACGGTGCAGCACTATTTATCTCCCAGTCTGGCGAAACACTGGATACGCTGGAAGCACTCCGTTACGCCAAACGGAAGGATCAGAAAATCGTTTCTTTACTCAATACTACCGAAAGTACAATTGAACGTGAATCACATCATATCATCCACACATTAGCTGGGTCTGAAGTAAGCGTCGCCTCGACCAAAGCTTTTACAGCGCAACTGACAACACTTGCATGCATCTCTGTTGGACTTGCCCGCAAAAAAAATGTTATCTCAGAATCCCGCGAAAAACAGCTCACATCCGCGCTTCGCAAACTTCCGTCCCGCATCACAGATTTTTTGAAACATGACGAAAAAATCAGGTCACTTGCTAGTGAAATATCTAAAGCTCGAGGTGTTATGTATCTGGGTCGCGGCACCGCATACCCAATAGCCCTCGAAGGCGCGTTGAAGTTGAAGGAAACCTCCTATATCCCGGCGGAGGGATATACTTCCGGAGAGATGAGACATGGTCCAATCGCCCTGATCGACAACGATATGCCGGTAATCATGATCGCACCATTTGATGATCTCTTTGATAAAACTGTCTCGAATACGAAGGAAATCGTGAAACGTAGCGGTAAAGTCCTGTTTATCTCCGATAAAAGAGGTATCGAGAAACTAAAAGATATTGCAACATGGACTATTGAAGTTCCTGAAGTGGATCCATTCGTCGCACCGATCCTCTACACACTGCCTGTGCAATTACTGGCTTACTATACCGCCGTTGTCAAAGGCACAGACATCGACCAGTCACGCAATTTGATGAAAAGCGTAACTGTGGAATAGGATTCAGAGTTCCGACTTATTTTATTACATCTTGTGCTTTTATATCGCACCTTGTAAAAAGAGCGGTATACGGAAGTAAAGATCATGAAAACAGAACAAAAACATATCAGAAACTTCGCCATCATCGCTCATATCGATCACGGGAAATCGACTCTAGCCGATCGCCTGATTCAGAAATGTGGTGGGCTTGAAGTTCGCGAGATGAAAAAGCAAGTTTTGGACAACATGGAACTAGAACGGGAGCGCGGCATTACTATCAAAGCGCAGACTGTCTGCCTCAATTATAAAGCCGATGACGGAAAAGATTATATCCTCAACCTGATGGACACTCCCGGCCATGTTGACTTCGCCTACGAGGTTAGTCGATCTTTGGCTGCCTGCGAGGGAGCTTTGCTGGTGGTAGATGCAAGTCAGGGAGTGGAGGCGCAGACGCTCGCAAATGTCTATCAAGCTCTCGACAATAATCTTGAAATCATCCCAATTATCAACAAAATCGATCTTCCATCTGCCGATCCTGAGCGGGTCAAAAAACAGATTGAAGACGTAATCGGCATTGATGCTTCCGATGCGGTTCTGGTATCAGCAAAAACCGGAATAGGCATTAATGAGTTGCTGGAGGCTATTGTCAAACGTCTGCCACCACCACCCAAAAGCGAACCCGATGCAATTCTGAAAGCACTACTAGTGGATAGCTGGTATGACGCATATCTTGGCGTGGTAGTTCTGGTGCGCATCGTGGAAGGAACTCTCAAAGCAAAGGACAAGCTAAGGTTTTTGAGCACAGGCGCGGCCTATGATGCTGACCGTGTAGGTATTTTTACGCCCAAGCATGTTATTACAGGAAAGCTTAGTCCGGGCGAAATTGGATTTGTCACTTGCGGCATTAAAAACATCACAGAAACAAAAATCGGCGATACGATCACGCTGGATCGAACTCCATGCTCTACTGGTCTGCCCGGTTTTAAGCCATCTATCCCGATGGTATTTTGCAGCCTCTTTCCAGTGGATAGCAGCGACTACGAAAAGCTAAAAGAAAGCCTCGGTAAACTTGCTTTAAACGACTCCAGCCTGCATTACGAACCGGAAAGTTCCACCGCCCTCGGCATGGGCTTCCGGTGCGGATTTCTGGGATTGCTGCATCTTGAGATTATTCAGGAAAGGCTGGAGCGGGAATATAACCTCGATCTGATTCCGACCGCACCCTCTGTCGTCTATAAAATCTACCTAACCAATGGCGACGAAATGACGCTGTACAATCCCGCTGACCTTCCAGACGTAGTACGCATAACCAAAATCGAAGAGCCGTGGATCAAGGCAACAATCTTTGTTCCTGACGAGTATCTTGGAAGCGTTCTAACTTTATGTCAGGAACGCCGTGGCGTACAGAAAGACCTAACATGGGTTGGTTCCAGAGCAATGGCGGTTTATCTTTTGCCACTCAACGAAGTAGTGTTTGATTTCTACGACCGTCTAAAATCCATCAGTCGGGGCTATGCTAGCATGGATTACGTTCTGGACGACTTTTCCGAGGGCGATCTGGTGAAAATGCAAATACTGGTTAATCAAGAACCGCTGGACGCTTTGTCCATGATTGTCCATCGAACACAGTCAGAACGGCGCGGGCGGCAATTGTGCGAGCGTCTAAAAGACTTGATTCCTCGCCAGCTTTTCAAAGTCGCTATTCAGGCAGCAATCGGCGGCAAGATTATCGCTCGTGAAAATGTCTCTGCCGTTCGTAAGGATGTAACAGCAAAATGCTACGGTGGCGATATTACGCGCAAGCGCAAGCTCCTCGATAAGCAAAAAGAGGGCAAGAAAAAGATGCGCCAATACGGCAACGTAGAAATCCCCCAGTCTGCCTTTATCGCCGCACTGCGAATGAATGATGATAAGTGACCGTTTCAATATATGATTTTATATTTTAAGGTATTTTGTCATAGGCTCTGGGATGTGCTTTTTTGTAGATTTCCATGAGTTGTTTGTTGTCGAAATCTGTGTAGCGTTGCGTAGTACTGACCGATGCGTGTCCGAGGAGTTCCTGAATGGAGCGCAGATCACCGCCGTTCGCTAGTATATGAGTTGCGAAGCTGTGCCGGAGTGCGTGGGGAGTTAAGCTTTCAGGCAGGTTTATAAGTTTTCTTAAGATTCGCAGTTGTCGCTGTGCCACGCCCTGATTGAGTCTCTTGCCTCGACTGCCGAGAAATAGTGGTGTGTCTTTTTCAAATGAAATCGGACATTGGGAAATATATTCATCTAACGTTTTTTGAACAATATCAAGTACGGGAACAAGTCGTTCCTTGTTGCCTTTTCCGATTACACGCACTTCGCCTCCTTGCGGACGAGTGCCGTAGTTTAATTGCAGAGCTTCGTCGATGCGAAGTCCGCAGCCGTAGAGCATCGTAAACAGTGCCCTGTCGCGATAGGCGATCCAGAAATCCTGATTGCCGATTCTTTTCAGATTGCGTGTTAATGTTTTAGCCTGATCCTCTGGCAGAGCGCGAGGTAGTTTTCTTGGCAGTTTAGGTGTTCTGACTCCTCCTATGGCTGGGTTATGTAGATGTCCTTGTTTGTCGAGCCATTTCAGGAAACTGCGGATACAGGAGATTTGCCGCGCACGAGTTGAGTTGCTTGCGCCCCCCACCATTCGTTGTGTCAGCCAGCTTCTGAAATCTTGCAGGGAGATTCCGCCGAGGTCGTCCATAGAGGGAGGCTTGCCCAAATGGTGCGTCAGGAATTCAAAGAAAGACAGAATGTCTTTCGTGTAGGCGCGGAGCGTGTGGTGCGAAAAATGTTTTTCATACCGGAGAAAATCCACCCATTCACGGTAACGATCCGTCAGATCGGCGGCGGCGGAGGGCGGTTCGGTGTTTATGCTTATATGTCTAGCCATATACGAAAACATCGTTCGATTGCCTGCGCCAGAAAGCCTATCTGGTCGATGGCTTGATTTGGCTGAAATGCTTCCGGGTCGCGTGAGCCGAAAGCGATAATGCCAGCTGGCGTGTTCTGGCTGATTTCAAGGCGCACCAGCGCATGACTTTTAACAAGTCCTGCGCCGGGGCCGAAAAGTTCCTCGTTACCGTTGATGTTGTTTTGAAGTAGTGCATCGCCTGTTCCGAGCCATTTCTGTACTGTTCCTTGATTTGTAAAACGGATTCCAGACTGGTTTATAAACGGTATCTCTTTGGACGTGGATTCGATGATGAGGTTAACTGTATCGACATCGAGAAGCACCGGTAGGTCTTGCGTGATAGATTCTATGAACTCCTCGAAGGTTTCCGCTTCCAAGACGACCAGCACTGCGGTCTGGATGCGGCTCTGATTGTTCATATTGGCGCGGACGTTTTCTATTATTTCCTTTTGCACACGCTGGGCGTTGGATTTATCGGTCTTCAACTTCTCCAGTAAAGCTTGCTGAAAATCGACCACGCCATTGCCACGAGCCATGCCGGGAGCTTTGAGGTGCTCCAGAATGTCTGGATGAGCGTTGAAAAATTCGGGATGCGCCTTTAGATAAGCCACGACTTCAGCGGCATCCATCTCTTTTGGTTTCTTTGTCATGATTGGTTCAGGCTGCATTGAGAATGGTCTGTCCTGTTTTTTTCCAGTCGGATACAAATGTTGCCAGACCACTATCGGTTAGCGGGTGGGAGTAGAGTTGGCGGATGACTTTTGGAGGAATGGTGGAAACGTGTGCGCCAACTCGGGCGGCTTCAACGAGGTGCATCGGGTGTCGGATGGATGCCACTAGCACCTCTGTTTTAAAAGCCGGATATTGCTTGTATATTTGCACGATGTCGCGGATAAGCTGCATTCCGTCGGTGGAGATGTCGTCGAGCCGTCCGACGAAGGGGGAAACGAATGTGGCTCCAGCTTTGGCGGCCAGAATGGCCTGTGATGACGAAAAGCAGAGTGTTACATTTACCATTGTTCCAGCATCGCTTAATTGCTTGCAGACTTTCAGCCCGTCAGGCGTGAGTGGTACCTTGATCGCCACGTTCTTGGCGATTTTGGCGAGTTTTTGTCCTTCCTTCAGCATGGTTTGGTAGTCTGTGGCAGCGACTTCCGCACTGACGGGGCCTTCAACCAGTTCGCAAATTTGTGCAATCAGGTCGATAAAGCTTTTCGCTCCTGATTTAGCTACCAGCGATGGGTTTGTGGTTACGCCATCAAGCAAACCGGTTGAAGCTAAGTCTCTGATTTCATCCAAGTCAGCGGTATCGACAAAAAACTTCATGATTTCTAGCTCCTTTAAAATTTAAAACTGTCCTAGTCTAGCGAAAGAGGACTCAATAATCCAGCAGCTTCAAAGGTGAAAATTATTTCCCTGAGTCATTTATGACGTTAGTGAAGGTTTTTTTATCCACGTTTATTATGATAACACCCTAAGCCCGCCGCCGTCTTCCAGAAACGCTCTTTCCAATATACGACAGGGACAGAATGGTTCGGCTGCAAAGAGTCTCTGGCATACTGGCGGTTTGTTTGCATTTAATTTCTGTGTCAACGATAAGTGTCAGAGCTTGTTCTATTCGTGGCAAGCTCCAGCTTATAAGCTGGGATTCGAAAACACTTTTTATTTTGAAAAAAACTTGCGGACGCAGTTTTTTCATAGCACTTTCCATTCCCTCCCCATTTTGCATCCGAGACTTGGTGACATGCAGGCGCAGAAAATAATTTTGCAGATTTCGCAGGATGGTAACAGCGGGAATTCCACTGGACAACACTTTACCGAGGATTCTTTCAGCTTCTGCGAACTGTCCTAATGCAACGTTTTTGGACAAATCGTCCAGAGACAAATCTGCGCTATCACCAATACAGGCAATTACATCGTCCAATGAAATTGTTTTCTTATCGGAGCCGGTATAGATAATAAGCTTTTCCACTTCTGATCGGACGACTGCGCGGTCGCCTATGACGTTACCAGCCATATATACTAATGCTTCAGAGGAGATGGTGTATCCGACATCTCTTAAGGAAGTTCCGATGATGCGGCCAATATTGTGTTCGTCTTCCACATAGCAGGGGACGGCGGCTCCGTTTTTCACTCTTTCAATCAGAGCGCGGAGAGTGGAGCGCGGCGGAAGCTCTTTTGCTTCCAATAGGATCAAATTATCTCCTTTCTTCAGCGTGGAAAGAACATCTTTTACGACCGGTGTTATTTTATCGGAAGCATCGCGTACACGCACCACGCGCCTGCCGCCCATCATCGAGATGGAAAGTGCTTCATCCATCAGCAGCGAGGGATTTTCGGACAGGTCGTTTCCAGAGAAAGTCACGACTCCAAAAGGATCATGAATATCGGCGACAACGCTTCCGGTTAGGATATTCAGCCGTTCGCGGACAAGCCCTTCATCCGGTCCGTAAACCAGAACAATCATTGCTCCAGAGGAAGGCTTTTTGACAAAGCTATCAATATTTCTGTTGACGATTTTCATAGAAGCCGCAGTGCTTTCCGCCGAAAGTATAGGCTTAGTTCAGTTACGGCATCATCGCTGATCTCTTGCAGCAGGTTTTCGGTGGTGTTTTGCTGGGAAGTCAGCGTTGCCAACTGGTTGTCCAGCAGGTTATAGGCACCGGTAGCTCTAAGCGGACGTTGCAGGAGTACTTTGCCGGTTTTTTTCTCCACCAGTTGCATTTGTGTGGAAAATTGAATTTGTGCGCGAGTGGCGGTGGCGGTTTTTTCAATTCCCAGATTGATGACAGTTTTCGACAGCGGTGAAAATTTAAGCTGATACGGTGAGTTTGCTGGTCGTTCGTTGATATTGAGACGGTCGATAAGTTGGTTTCTGAGGTATTGCCCGTCACGGTCGGGGATATTGGTGATTTCAATGCCTGCTGTGGGTATCACGGACGTTCCAGCAGCGTGCATTGGTTCAAAACCGCAGGCAGAGAGGAAAAGCAGGATAGCTACAAAAGGGAATAACTTAAACAACGACATTTATGATCCTGTTGGGTACAACGATAACCTTGCGCGGGGATTTGCCGTCCAGTGCTTTTTGAATCTTCGGTTCGTTGAGGGCGGTCTTTTCTGCCAGAGCTTTATCTACGTCTTTCGGTAGTGTGATCGTAGCGCGCAATTTTCCGTTTACCTGTATGGCTACAGTGACCGTATCGACAGCAAGGAGGGTGGAATTGGCCTTCGGCCATGGTGTATTGACCAACAATTCTTCGTGTCCCAGCTTCCGCCAGAGTTCTTCGGCTATATGTGGTATGATCGGCGCCATGAGCATTACCAAAGTCTCAAGCCCCTCTTTCATTACAGCATCATTTTTTTCCGCCTTAAAATTTTCAAGTGCGTTTGAGATTCCATGCAGGTGTGCAACAGCCTTGTTAAAATGGAAGCGGTCAAAATCCTGTGTTATATCGTGAATACTACAGTGAATTTTGTGACGCATCTTTTCCGCCCGAAATTTTCCACGCTCGGTAAAGATTTGTGTGTTTTTTGCAGGGGCAAAGGAAGTTACAAGCCGCCATAAACGGTTGATATATTTCCACGCGCCTTCAATGCCACCTTCTGTCCACTCGACATCGCGATCCGGTGGACTATCTGAAAGAACCAGTAGACGAGCAGCATCCATGCCGTAGTTTTCTGAGACTCCCTCTAGCCCGATAACGTTTTTTCTAGACTTGGACATTTTCTCAATCCGCCCGGAAGTAACGGGAGAGCTATCTGATTTTTTAATAAGCTGACCATCAGAACCGTGTTCCACTTCTTCTGGATAAAGCCATTTTCCCTGATTATCTTTATACGTTTCATGCACGACCATGCCTTGCGTAAACAGAGCTTTAAATGGCTCATCAAAATCCAGATAACCGCATTTTTTGAGGGCGCGGGTGAAGAAACGCGCATAGAGTAAGTGCATAACCGCATGTTCGATTCCGCCTATATATTGATCGACAGGAGCCCAATAGGATACCTTGTCTTTGTCAAATCCTCGGACTGTGTTTTGAGGATCGGTATAGCGGAATTGATACCATGAACTTTCAAAAAACGTGTCGAAGGTGTCCGTTTCGCGTTCTGCCGGATTTTTGCAAGTTGGGCATTCCGTTTTTTTCCACGTCGGATGGTTGGCGATGGGATTGCCTGACTCATTGAAATCAACGTCCTCCGGCAAGGTCACTGGTAGGTCTTTCTCTGCTACTGGAACGACTCCGCATTTTGGACAGTGGACGACTGGTATCGGACAGCCCCAATATCTTTGGCGACTTACACCCCAATCCCGCAAACGATAAAGAGTGCTCCCTTCTCCCTTTTCAGCTTTTTCCAGACGTTTGATAATTTCTGCTTTGGCTTCTTCTATCGAAAGATCGTTCAGGAAATCAGAATTGCAAAGGCGACCTCCGCCAGTATATGCCTCCGTACCGATGCTGAAGCTTTCCGGGTCTTTGTCTTCTGGTATGACGACTGGAAGAACGGGCAGATTGTATTTGCGAGCGAAGTCGAGATCGCGCTGGTCGTGTGCGGGACAGCCAAAAATTGCGCCCGTACCGTAATCCATCAGCACGAAGTTGGCTATAAAGACTCGAAGAGTTGCATCTTTAACAAAGGGATGCCGGACTTCCAGTTCGGTATCGAAGCCCTTCTTTTCGGCAGTTTCCAACATAGCTGCGCTGGTGCCGGAGCGGTTGCATTCGGCGATAAATTCGGTGATGTCTTTTCTGTCGGTGGCTAGTTTCGCAGCTAACGGATGATTGGGCGATATTGCTACGAAGGACGCGCCGAATATCGTATCGGGGCGGGTTGTGAAGACTTCCAGTTCCCTGCCGTCATCATCAGAATCAGACACAATATCAAACTTAAACTTCACTCCCTTCGATTTGCCGATCCAGTTTTCCTGCATAAGGCGGACTTTTTCCGGCCAGCCGTCCAGTTGATTCAGACCGTCCAGCAAGTCATCTGCAAAATCGGTGATTTTCAGAAACCACTGAGTGAGTTTTTTGTGCTCGATCATCGCACCAGAACGCCAGCCGCGCCCATCCACAACCTGCTCGTTGGCTAGTACGGTGTTTTCCACAGGGTCCCAGTTGACAACGCTTTCCTTCTGATAGGCGAGACCTTCTTTCAGAAAATCGAGAAAGAACTTCTGTTCGTGCTTGTAGTATTCCGGCGCACAGGTGGTGATTTCACGTGACCAGTCAATGGCAAGACCCATAATCTTCAGGTCTTTTTTCATAGTCTCAATATTGGTATGCGTCCATTTCGTGGGATGCGTCTTGTTTTCGATGGCGGCATTTTCGGCTGGAAGTCCGAAAGCATCCCATCCCATCGGGTTCAAGACATTATATCCTTGTGCGCGTTTATAGCGGGCAACGATGTCTGTCATTGTGTAGTTGCGCATGTGACCGACATGCAGCTTTCCAGATGGGTAGGGAAACATCGCTAGAGCATAGAATTTAGGTTTGCTTTTATCCTCGGTGACTTTGAAGGCGCAACGTTCCTCCCAGATTTTTTGCCACCGAGCTTCTGTTTCCTTGACGTTATAACGATCCTGCATCAGTTTCCACGCACCCCAGCCTGAGTAATACGCAGATTCCTTGCACGAGTCAGTATGGCATTTTCAATATCGAAGCTAACATCCTTTGAAATCTTGACATCGCGCCATCCGCTTTTTTCGTTCAGCTTTTGCTTGAAGACTGTCACGCGAAGGCCGTCTGCCCGCAGTTGCCTGTCTAATATATATATGTTGAGTTTGAAGCGTTCTCCCTGAACGTCAGGATTTTCATACCAGTCAGTTAGGATAACGCCGCCGAAGGGGTCTGCCGATGCAATAGGAAGGAAGGAAATGGTGTCCAGTGTGGCACGCCATAAAAAGCTGTTAACGCCAATTCCGCCACCTCCACCATCGGAAGCAGCTTTGTCTTTTCCGAAAAGTTTGCTGCTGAGGGATTCGCCTTCGCCCCAGATAGTTTCGCGTTTTTGGTCGCTATAGAGAATTTTATCGGTTCCAGTGGGTCTTGTCGGATAACTGGCTTCTTTTTTAACGGGAGTTGAGCAGCCTCCGAGGGTAACCGCCGTTAATATGATAAGAGC
>JAGLRU010000320.1 GCA_023136145.1 Alphaproteobacteria bacterium | reverse complement strand
TCTGGCATTTATGTTGATGGTGCCGTAAATGACAGCGCCACCGGTCTGGACATCAAGATTAACCGTCCCCACAACGACAGTTGTTCCCGCAGAGTGAGTAATATTCGCTCCTGTATTAACGGTTAAGTTTCCGTCATCAATAATCAATGCGCCGTTGGTTATGGCATCGTATGTGAAGTTAAAGACAGGGCTTGTTGTTCCACTCGCGTTACCAAGGATTAAAGAATTCACTCTCGTTGAAGAGGGAAAATTGATTGTTCCGGTAAGATTTATTACAACATCATCCGCGTCTGTAGGCGTTCTGTTTAGATCCCAGTTAGCCGCGGTATCCCAGTCTGTTGATGCTGAGCCATCCCAGGTAATGGTAGCACCTGTAAATACCCAGTTTGTATTGTTTCCTCCGTCTGTTGAGGTTGCCGCGTACATTGTCCTTCCGCCTGAGGCATCCGAATAGCTTACGTTTATGTAATCCATGTCATATAATCCGTTCATTACCAAGCTCCAGGCTTCTGTTGTATCGGATTGAAGGACTATGAGATCACCTGAGGCTCCCTGTAAGTTAAAATTTCCTCCGGTGTTTACTGTTACCGTATCAGCGTCATCTATTGTTATTGTTGTTCCCCCTGTAGAACAAGAGAGTGTTCCTCCGTTTTGTACTGTTATACCTCCGTTAAAGTTGGTATCCCCTCCTAAAGAAAAGGTTCCTTCCTGTATGATTAGCGCTCCTGTTAACGTAAGGGTTCCTGATGTAGTAGCTGTGTTTGATGATTTATTTACTGTAAGGGTTCCTGTGGGGAATTTGTCTCCTGTCATTGTTATTGTCTGGTTACTTGTGCCGGAGAAGGTTATGTTCGCGTCCCTCTGGTTAAAGGAGGCTCCTACCGTTACATTACCCTGGGCATTTACAGCACCTGTTACTTCCCCATCGGTTAATGTAAGAGTACCTGTAATAACTATTGTATCCCCTGATGTTATGGTGAGGGTGTCGGATACATCCGTTGTTTTGTTGATCGTTACGTTGTTGAAGGTCTCGCTTGTATCAACATCGAAGGTTCCGTCTGTGGCTCCTCCGAATGTTACTGTTCCTGTGTCTTCATTAAAGATTCCTCCTGACTTGGTGAAATTAGTATCTACTCTAAAAGTTCCGTTTCCGCATGTAAAGGTTCCGTTTGATTGTATATAATCAGCTGTAACCGTAAGGCTTTGTCCGTTTACACTTGTTGTACCGTCTGTTAAGGTGAAGTCGTTGCTAACGGTTAGAGCTCCATCTGCCGTATAAGTGCTGTCTGAGGAATTAACCGTAAGGTTGTAGTATGAAGAGAGTGCTGAGAGAAGGTTTGTTGTTACACCTGTTCCGGCGTTATAGGTTATTGTTCCGCTTGAGTTAGTCCATGTCCCGGCATTCTTTACTATGTCAGTTTCTGTATTGTCTGATTCAATGTGAAGCTCTCCGCTTGAGATGGTAACAGTATCTTCCGCGGCGTCTCCAAAGGTTACTACGCCTGTTCCTGTCTTTAATGTTCCCCCGTCTATTGTGGTATTGCCATTTATTGATAATGCCTGATCATTCGCATCCGGCGTTCCTGCTGTTACGGTAAGTGCGTTAGTCACTGTTAAAGCATCCTGTAATGTCCAGCCTCCGGATGAATTGTTAAACGTTACATCATAAAAGTCATCCGCTCCGGAAGATAATGTTGTAATAGTTTTTCCTGTTGAAGAGGCGTCAAAGACTATTCTTCCCGCGTTAGGTGTAAGTATACCTGTTCCTGATATCTCCCAGTTACCCGCTACTGTACAGGATGTATCATCTAATACGGCGGGGGCGGATAAGGTTCCTGCAGATACTGTAACGTTACCGTCCATGTCAAAATTGCATAAAACATCGCTTCCGTCAAGTGTGCCTCCGCTTACAAGGAGATTTCCAGTTACATTAAGATTATTGTCCTCTATATCAAATGTACCGGAGGATTGCGTTAGGTTATTTGCTACTGTTAATGAGGCTGTAGTGACGGCTGATTCACTTCCTACGATTTCATAGCTTGCAGGGTCATCTTGGTTATTGTAGGAGGTAGCTATCCAATCTGTGTTTCTTGTTGTATTTGAAATATGAATTTCATCAAATGATCCCCATTGCTGACCTGAGGTGTGGTTTCCGAAGCGGGAGACTTCTTCTGTTACCACACTGTTTGAGGTTCCGACAAGCGTCGAACCGTCTATATAGAATTTTGTTGTCCCGCTTGATGCTACCGCTGTTATGTAATGCCATCCTGCGACTAGATTATCAATATCATATCCTGAGGAACGGAAGGAACCGTTATAAATACCTATTTGTCCGTCTGATTGAACAAGAGTATGATGGTAAGTACCGCCCTGCCTTTGGAACAAGGTACGCCACTGACCTGTATTGTTAAGGGGAAATTCCGACCAAGAGCTTAAGGTATAGGTTGAGCCTACTTCGATTACAGGGAGGTTTATGTATTCAGAGCTTCCGTCAGTTCTTATACCATTTTCAATTTTACCGGTTACATATGTTACTCCGGCTGATAGTGTCCCGTTATAGCTGTTGGAGGTAGAGTCATCGGCGTTATCGTTAAAGTGCCATGCGCCAAGATAGTTGTTATCCCATACACCGGTTACATCCTCTTGAGATAAACATGTAGCATTGCCATAGTACATGTAAAGAGTGGTGTCACTTGACGCGGAGAGCGTGGGTATTTTTACCCATACGTAGAGCTCACCTGTAGCTGAGGTATACTTTTCTATTTCATGTGATAGCTTAGTTCCGTTTGATAATGTAAAGACAATGTCATCTCCGTCTGCCTGGGCACCTGAGGCAAGGTCTGAGTCTGAAGCGCGATATATTAAGACAGGGAAGTTAGTCTGGTCTGTATTCGAAACCATGGAACCTGATATGGTTATTTGTTTTCTGTAGCTCCAGGCTGGAGATAATGTCAATGTGCTTGAGCCAGAGTGTATCAAATTATAGAATGGCTTAAAACCAATTGTAATACTCTGGGCTCCAGAGCCGTTAAAATCAACGGTTCCTGAGTTATGTGCAAAGCTATCGTTTGTATCAGACCAGTTGCCTCCTACGGATAGCGTAGCTGATGTAGAAGTAAAGGTTCCCCCTGAGAGTGTCAAATTACCTGAGACTATTATGTTTGACGAGCCTCCCGTAAAAGTTCCTGTATTTTGAGAATAGTTTCCTGTTATGGTAAGGGTATTCCCCGTATCAAGAGTAAGAGTTCCCGTATATCCGTTTATGGTTAACGAGGTAATACTCACATTGTAATCTACGAGGGAGGCGGCACTTCCCGAAGTAAATTGAACAGTATCGCCATCGGGGTCTCCGAAAGGATCCCAGTTTGTATCTTCTGCCCAGGAACTATTTGCGGCACCTGTCCAGGTAATAGTGTTAGTGAGCCAGCCGGTATTATTGCCCTTGTCAATGGTTCTGTAGGTATTGATGGGTTTATCTGTATTTATATTAAAAGAATCTTTTACCGCTGCTCTTTGTATACAATAGTTATCTGTATCTATGTTGATATACCAGACTTTTCCTTCTTCCAGGGAATAGAGATAAACAGGATAGTTTGCTGTATGAGGGCCTATATCAAGGCTGTCTTTAAACGTATAGGTTTTACCTGCTTCAAAATAAATATGTTTATCAGGAACAGTACACTCAAAGTTATGGAAGGTTATATCACCATATAAATACGCGGGAGTTTCCCCGGTTAGAACTACTTTTGAGGCTTCTAATGTCAGGTGAGCATCTTTAGGATAGGCAATAGATCCCCAGCCGTCAGGCGGGCCTCTAACCGACATGTTTGTCCCGTTTCCTGAACATTCAAATATTTCTATTTCTCCATTTAATCTTGTTATATGGATATCTGTTGTATCAAATGTTAACGCTTTTCCGCTTTGTCCAAACCTATCTGATATAAGGTTAAATTTTGAGGCGGTTAATATTACCAGTTCTTTTGTGTCTATTGTGCCATTTGTCTTTAACGTGACACTGCCGGATATAAGATAACTTATTTTAAAATCTTCTCCTTCTATTACCACGACATCTCCGGTTATTTCGGAAATATCTATTAAAATATCATTTGTTGTTTTGTATATTTCTATTTCGGGTGAGTACGTATCTATAAGAAAAGATGATGCTATAAGGCTAAGTGTGTCTGCTTCTAATGGTGTGCCGGTTAAATCTTCTATCCTGCCGGATGGGCTTTCAAGTGTGAGGCTGGTTTCTTTGTTGTACCTTAATGTATCGCCTCTCGCGGTTTTTATTATGTTTACTTCGCCTTCTTCTAATTTCTCTGTTATCTCAAAGTTACCGCTGTTATGAACATAGTATGGATTGCCTTCAATGCTTGCGGGCGATCTCGTTTCTCCTATTTTTATATATCCTCTATCTGTAACTATTTTTCCGGACAGTGTCATTACTTCCGAACCGTCTATATAAACGTTACCATCTTCTTTCGCTTCTATTGTTCCCGCTGTCTGGCTGAAACTTCCTTCCCCGTCTCCGTCATAATCAGCAAAGAGCCTTGTGTCTCCGTTGTTCGATGTTATATTCGCTCTTACTGTTACGGAGTTTTTCGCTAAAACTGTTATTGAATTCTCAGCGGTCAGGCCGGCAGTTGCTTCTACTGTTACATTTTGAGGTACACTTTCTTCAGCGTCTCCTATTTCTATATCCGAAGATTCTATAGTTCCGGCAAGCCTAACATCTCCGTCACTCACAAGCCGGACTATTCCGTTGACTGTCTCTATTCTGTTCGCCCTTACATGGCCTTCAAGATTTATCACATTTGAAAATATATCCGTTAAACTCTCAGCTTTTATTAGTACTGTTCCGCCATCCGCTTCTATTCTGCCGGTATTTTTTATCTGATCGGTTATTGAGTTGCCTTCGTAATCATATATTTGAGAGGCCGCCTCTTCTCTTATCGCTACCGATATTAACCCGTTACCCGATATATCCAGCTCTACAGCGTCTCCCCCGGCTAACACTACTTTTGACGCCGGCGCTATTATCATTCCGTTATTTTCTATACCGCCGGCTATCAATACACCAAACCCTCCTTCTTCTATCTCTATTACCCCGTTGTTTATAAGAAGCATATCCTGCCGGGCAGAGGAAAGTTTTTCAAATAAATATTTGCCATCTAAAAAATTAGAATCAGTTATATCTCTGGTTGAAAAAACCAATCCGGCCACTTCTATCTCAGCGTTAGAACCGGTGTATATCCCGGATTCATTAACAAGTATAAATATACCGTTACACAAAAGACTGCCAAGCAAACGGCTGGGATCTGTGCCGAGGACTCTGTTCAGTATTTGGCTATCCGTAGAAGGAAGGTTTACTAAAACCTGTTCGTTTTCGTTTATGTTAAAGGATTTGTAGTTTATTATTGTTAACGCGCCGGCATCTATTTGTAACGTGGTACTATCAGGATACTGAATATTAGCTTCACCGGAAATCACTTCTTCAATTTCAGGAAGCGAATAAGTAAGGGTTACGCTGAAACATAAAAATACTATTAAAATAAACCGTATCATAAGAACTCCATAAAATTCTCTAAACGGTTTGCTTAACAATTTACAATTACCAAATTTTAAAAACATAAACACTTATACTATACCATATTTAATTTTCTATACTATAGTTAACAGCCTGACGCCAAAACACCTTCTTAACCTATGGATGTTTCCCTTTACTCAAAAATCATCGTTTGGCCGGGAGTCAATATTTTTGCGTCACTGTAATCAGCGCCGCTTTCATCGTATGTTCCAACGGCTACTTTCCCTTCCATTACTGTTACTGTAGTTTTATACTTGCCCGGTATCTCGCCTTCTAATGTCAGCGTATCGCCGGGAAGTAACAACGTTTCATCGCTGTAATCAGCGCCGCTTTCATCGTATGTCCCCGCCGCCACTTTACCTTCCGTTACTGTTACTGTTGTTTTATATTTGCCGGG
>JAGLRU010000032.1 GCA_023136145.1 Alphaproteobacteria bacterium | reverse complement strand
ATCTGCCCATAAACCGTATACGGTTTTACCCAAGGTGCCAAAATAAACAATATCTGTGAGTGCTCCGGACTTTAACTCTGTCGATGGATAAGGCAGGCCTCGTATGTCCCCTGATGTTACATATGACGAGTTCAACTCATGGGTTGTGCCGTTAATGATATACATATTATTATCGTCGGAACCAAAATAGATGTAATCATTCATCCCGAAATAGGCTACGGGAATACTACGAATGGGGCCTAAGGAATTTGTACCTACAGGATATGTCCAATCCGCTGATAAGGTAGAGATCGTTACATTACTTGATGCTGTGGACGTGGAAGAAACATCAGCGGACGAATTGCCATCTGTTCCTGTGGCATTTCCGGTGAAGTTAACGGTGCCGGCAGTTGTCCCCGCTTGATACGTCCAGACAAAATTTTGTGCTGAACCAGCTGCTATGGTTGCGCTGCCTGGTGTCGGTCCTGTTAAAAGATTGGCTTCACCACTTGTTCCGCTTAAAGTTAAAATGGATGGCGATACACTTGTGGCTGAAGCACCACCGGATGTTGCGATATTATTAACAGTCATGGTGACTGTGATCGTCGCATTGGTAAGAACAGCCGAAGGGGACACAGCAATTGATGAAGACAAAGCCGCGGCGGCGGCTTGTAAAGTTATATCATTGGATGAAGATGATGTGCTGGATGATTGTGTGGCTGAAGCGTTACCCGTAAAATTTATTGTTCCCAGAGTGGTACCAGATGTATAGGTCCATACAAAATTTTGTGATGATCCAGCTGAGAGGCTGGATACGCTACCCGGCGTTGGACCGGTGCTTAAACTGGCATCTGATGATGTCCCGCCAATCGTTAATGTTGATGGAATAACATTAGAAAGCATGCTCCCACCCGTGTTTTGCACCGTCATGGTTACTGTTATTGTATTGGCCGTGTTAACGGCTGTTGGTGTTGCTGTAATGGAGGATGTCATCGCGTACGATGGCGGTGATAAAACGCTGACGCTATCTTGAGCTGACGTTACGGATAATGAAAGGTTAGAATTTTCATCGATACCGGAAGATAAATCGCCGGTAAAAACAGCCGTACCATCTGTGGTAGCATGAGCAGTAAAACTGAATTGTTGTGACTTCCCTCCCCTTATTGTCGCACTCGATGGTGAGGGGCCGGTATCAATAGTCGGACCGGCTGAGCCAGAGGGCGTTATTGAGGGAATTACATTGAAGGCGTCCGCTGTTCCCGTATTGGTCAACGTGATTACAATATTAATAGTTTGAGAAACATTGACGGTGGAAGGTGAAGCGGAAATACCCAGAGATAAATTAGCTTTGTCCTCAACATAAATATCAGGTGACTTTGCCACATTAGATGTAATGGTTCCCTCTTGGTCAACCCCCTGGGCATAACCTTGGAAATTTAATGTCCCTGAAGATG
>JAGLRU010000319.1 GCA_023136145.1 Alphaproteobacteria bacterium | reverse complement strand
ATGTACAACAAATATATGTCGGCGGTAGGTGGTGTCGCGGCGCGTATCTTTTTTGATAAAAACGGAGACGGCTTCTATAACGGCAACGATGAGCTGATGCCGGATGTCGTACTCAAGGCACTTCAGGTACATCGCTCCGCCATATCGAATGACAGGGGCATCGCCTTTATACCTGATCTCGAACAAAACAGTTTTATCGACATTGCCGTTGACCAGAATTCTTTCCCTGATTCCTATAATATAAGCCTGTTCAAAGGCATCTCTGTCCTTCCACGCCCTGGTGTAGTATCACAGGTCGATTTCCCTGTTGTCGTATCTGGAGAAATGGATGGACAGATGGATCTCGTTGACGATACAGGCATTCGTCAACCTGCACGCAACATGCAAATTTCCCTGACGGCACCAGATGGCAGGATCGAAAAAACCGTAGCAGCCGCTTATGACGGATATTGGTCGATTAGTTCCATCCGACCAGGCGTTTATTACTTAAGCGTCGATGCCGAAAAATCAAAGCAACCAGCTTATATGGTTCCTGAGAAAATCGTCATCGAGCCGACAGGAACGACGCTTTACGGCCATAGTCCAGTTCTGGTTAGCGGCCATGCTGTCCCTTTCCGTTTCAGCGGTATCGGTAAGCCATTCATCCCGCGCAACAGGGCGCGTGTTGAAAAAGTAATAGATGTTGAAAATGAAAACGTGCGCCTTCGTCTTGGGCCGTATCATTCGCGCCTCGGAATGTTTTTTTCATGGTATAAATTCAAAATCCGTAGCCACCCGTGGGGAAGTTATTTTGATCTGGATACTCCGCTTTCAAAAATCACGCCCGACCCAAAAACAGCCAGTATGGATATCGTGCTGAGACCACGAAAATCAGTAAACATGCACGAAGCTGCGCGAGCTTGCCAAACTTTGCAGGAAATGAAATTTGATTGTTCTGTTGAAGTGATAAGCCACTACGGCATGACAGAAGCAACACCAATCGCCGAAGCATCAGGAACATTTTTCAGGTGACAGGAGGAAAAATCACCACGGATGGATACAAATGAACACGGATAAGGAAGGAAATTCGTGTGTATCCGTGGAAAAAATGCCTGCGGCGTAAACAGCGGTGTATGAAAATGGTCGTGAAGGAGATTTTTTGAATCCTGATCTTATTCATCACGATAAACAGATATCCGATTACGTCCGGCTTTTTTTGCGTCATACACTGCCGCATCTGCACGGGCAAGAGGAGCCTCAATTGTTGTCTCGCCACTGCGATACTGGGCGATCCCGATACTGACGGTAATGCCGATTTTCTGACTATTGTGAATCAGCACGCTCTGACTTATGGTTTTCCGCAGTCTTTCGGCAATCACGACTGCCCCTTTTGCGTCTGTTTCCGGCAGAAGAGCAACGAACTCTTCCCCACCCCATCTTCCGAAAATATCAATAGTACGCAGCGTATTGCAGCATAGTGTCGTAAACCTCTGCAACGCTTTATCCCCCGCCGCATGGCCGTATGTATCGTTCAGACGCTTGAAATGGTCGAGATCAAGCATCATAATGGACAATGAGCGATTGTAGCGGTTTGATCGCACTCCCTCATGATCGGCTAGAGCCGTAAATTCCCGACGGTTGAAAGCGCCCGTCAGCGGGTCTGTGGCAGCGAGCCGAAGCAACTCTTCCTCTGTCTTTTTCTTTTCGCTGATGTCACGAACGATGGCGGCATAGTATCGATTGAACTTGCTCTCGATCCTGACAATGGCGGTGCCGGTCACAAACTCGGTTCCATCCTTGCGGAGACCGAAAATCAAACGGGTGCGCTGCCCCGTATGTTTGCATTCCATAGAGCTGGCACTGAATTCTTCAATCATCAGATCATGGCGAAGGTGAAATCGTTCAGGCAGCAGAATATTCATGTGCTGATCTATAACTTCGTCAAGAGAATAGCCGAAAATTTTCTGGGCACTCTCGTTAAAATAAACGATATTATGGTATTTATCAATAACTACGATGCCGTCCTCAGAACGTTCCACGATACCTGAAAAGATATCAAACATTAGTTTCTTTTTTCCGAAGCAAAACATTAATTTATTTTTCTGATTGCATTTCCTTCACAGGGTTATAGCAGCGTTTAAATAATTTTCCAACTGATCTATGGAGAAGATATTTTTCAGAATTTCAAGGGACGGCATTTTTTGACATTGCTCCATCGTCTTTTGTCATGGATAACTGTGTGGAACAAATGTTGGAATCAATGGACGGACAAATAGAGGAATAAATCTGTGGAAAATTTCCAAAATTCAATATGTTCTTTTTTAAAAAGGTTTCTTCCGGTTGCTATCGTTATTGTGGTTTTATTCGGCATTTCGGTTCAGGCTTTTGCGTGGAACGCAGGGGACGCCTGCACAACGGCGGGCAAAAATTATTTCTCCGAGCCGAAGGATTCCGGCGCACTCGCGCTGATCTGCGATGGTAGCGTGCTTCAGGTTTACCTCAACAGCGACGTGAACCCAACCCGCGTGGGTATAGCCACCGATACGCCGAAGGTAACACTTGATGTCAACGGTGAGGTGAAAGTTGGCAATACTGGCATCGCCTGTTTTGGCCTCACGATGGGAGCACTGCGTTATAACAGCGGGATTCAATACTGTAACGGTACGCTCTGGATTAATGTCACTCCCAGTTGTGTTTCCACCTCTCAGCCCTACAGCTTTACCAATCAGACTGGTCTGGCGACCAGCACCCTGATTACGTCGAATATCGCAGGAATCAATGGCACGGATCCGAGTTGCAATTCGACTGTCTCGGTCACAGGTTTGGGATCGCCGGAGTTCCGCGTTTGTTCCGATGCTGCTTGCTCAACCGTCGTGCAAAACTGGACTGCAACAACCACCGCCATTGACATGAACGCTAGATATATGCAGGTCAGGGCGACAACGGCGACAGTAGCAAGCACGACTTACACCATTACCGCCTCCGTTGGCGTCACCACCGCTCTCTGGACGATTTCTACCAATAGCATAGGGTCGTGTGGCAATATTAAACCCGGCGATGAAGGTATGGTGTGCGCAGACGGTAGCATTTATGCTGGCGTATCGCCAGATATGAATGTCAACATGTATGTAATGCCTTGCGATCTTGGCATGTCAGTTGTCGACGGCGTTTGTACTGGTATGCGGTCGTTTTATACTTGGAATAACGGAACCGAAGACTGGGTCATCACAGGAGTAACAAGTTATACGACTGGTCGTATTAACACAAAGAATTTGGTAGCACTTAATGATATTGGTTCTCCATATGCGGCAGCGGTGGCTTGTAATAGTCAGACATTTGGCGGCCATAACGACTGGTATTTACCGGCGAAGAATGAACTAGACATTATTTATACAACGCTGTGTGGTGGTGTTGTGCAGAATGGATTTTTCACGGATTACTACTGGTCCTCAAGCGAGTACTACAACGCTGGTTCTTGGACCGAGCGATTCGACACCGGATTCCAGTACAACGACGGAAAATACAATTCGCATGTTGTCAGGTGCGTGCGGAGATGAACTATTTCTCTGTGTCTTCTACGCACTCTGCGTTCTCTGTAGCTTAGTTTTTTCGTCTTTATGATTTCGCGCGTCTTGTGATGAAAAAGAGTCATCGTGACGGTTGGACTGCCTTTTGAATGCCGGAACAAGTACGGCATGATGAACTATTTTAATCCGGCGAAGGCCGGAATCTCGCCTGTATAACATAGAGTGTATGGATAACTTTGGATTTGGCTATAGATTTAACTATAATACTGAAAGAGTGGATAAAAACATCGCTATTTGAAAAACGAAAGGGAACACACTTGTGATTTCGGGAATTTCTCCTCTATCATTATCAACGGGATATGTTCTGGCGGGGATTCTCTCCTGTAATCCGCATCCAGCTCCCAACATCACCCTACAGTTTCAAAATGCTCCTTTACAAATCGACAACACGAGATCGTCAGCGGATCTAGCTCAATTTAAAACGCATACTTTGTCTCCAAAATACGGTGCGGAATTTCCGGTCGTCAGCGGAGTAGCCTCTAGCGATTTTCAAGTTAAATACAATGCGAAATTTATGACCTCCTCCCTTCCATCGTCCGATAGCGTCTGCCTTTGGGTCAAAGCCATCAATATAATGATTATTTATACGCCTATCGTTTATATTTCCAGCGATTACAAGCCCGGAAGCTGCCAGTATTCCATGACGGAGGAACATGAAATGCTTCATGTCAATATCGACATTATCACCATAAACGAGTTTCTGCCTCATATCCGCCGAACGGCTGAAAACGTGGTTTCAACATGGCGCGGCATCGATCCTGTTGGAAAAAACCAGTTGAAGTTAAATCAGAAAGCTTTGCTAAATCCTCTCGCTGAAGCTTTAGGGAAAGTCATAAGCCGGATGCAAAGGACACGCAGTCTCCGCCAGCAACAGGTTGATTCGCGGAGTGAATACCGTTACATCTCCAGTGCCTGCCAAAAAAAGGATGCTCGTTAGAAGCTTGAAGATGCGAGATTTTCCTATTCTTTTTTCTCCACACTTGCAGAAGTAGTTCTTTCGCTACTATTATATACTTTGGTAAACAAGGTATGTTCATGAAGAAAATTTTAATAATCGTTTTATTGGCGACAGGCATATTCTTTCCGTCTTTAACTCAGGCTCAGGCTCAGGCTCAGTCGCAGCAAACTACGGAGCGTCCTTCTTGGCTTGAGTATAAAAATCCATATATAGGGGAAGAGAACAACATTGCCAACCCGCACCGCACAAGGGAAGAAATCACTTCTTGGGCGCAGCAGGCTGCCGCTGACTCGCTCTCTTTCAACAAAGCGAATTACAAAATTAAGCTTCAAAGCTTCAAAAAATATTTTGTGCGGGATGGCTGGCAGTTTTACACTGCCTATCTGAAAGAAACCAAACTCATCAATATGGTTATGGATGACGGGTATACTGTTG
>JAGLRU010000318.1 GCA_023136145.1 Alphaproteobacteria bacterium | reverse complement strand
ACTATAGCCAATACAGAAGCCTTGTATTTGGAGTTAACTATTTTGATGACAATATTTTGGTCACGAGCAACAACATGCGGATAGATCGCTGGGGCTATTCCAACGTTGTGTCGAAAAGCATTTACAACACGGCGAACAGCAATGTAGGCATTGGCACGGATCAGCCAGAAACGATGCTTGATGTAGAGGGCAGTCTGCGTGCGCAGCGGATACTTGGAGATCAATACTGTGATGAAGATGGAAACAATTGTTTCCCGGCGGAGATGATCAGTGGAGATGGAGTTGCTTGCGGTACCAATGGTGTCATTAGTGGGATCAGATCAGCGAATGTGGTTTGCGTGCCGAATATCAATCCATCCGGTTTGGTGACAGGGTCATGTCCTTTTGGACAGTATGTTAGGGGATTTAACGCGACTGGAGGCATAATATGCGGTTTACCATGAAAATAAAACAGTATGAGGACTGTATAGTGAAAAAAAGAAATTCAGAAACAGGATACTCTTTGATTGAATTGGCCATTGTCGTTCTTATGACTGGTCTTATGGTATCATCCTTTCTAATGGGATATAACATTTATTCTAAGAAAGTGACAAAGGATACGACGATTAGTAATACTGGATTGGTGACGAGGGCTGTCGGGAATTTTCTGATACAACAGGGTAGATATCCCTGTCCTGCACGTTTTGATCTGGACAGAACCAGCCCGGACTACGGGATGGAGGGTGACTGTACAGACGTTTCTCAAGCTGTTGGTACTTGTGTCAACGGGATTTGCATTGAGAACGGTGCAAGATTGTTAGGCGCAACACCTGACAGGAAGATCCTCGGACCCGGACCGCAAATGGCGGCTCTACATCCTGAAATGCTTCTCGATTCATGGCTGTGCGGACCAACTCCTTGTGATTATGCAGAATATCTTAATTTTATGTATGTAAATAACCCTTCCATGAAATGCCAAAATACAGGGGACACTTTTATGATGACTTGTCCTATCGGTCACTCCCATGATGTTTGCGATATTGATGAAATGTATCTCTATCAAAATCACTCTGGATTAAACAATATTTTTATTAAGGTCAATGTTCCAGCTTTTGCTGGTACAGCACCTCGTGTTCGGCGCGGAACTGTCCCATTCCGCACGCTGAATTTGCCAGAAGACTTTTCGGAAGACGGATATGGCATGAAGATCGATTACACGGTGACTGAGCATCTAGCAGCTATCGGATCTTATGACAAGAATTCTGGCGGGATAGCAGTCGTGGACGGTAGTGGCAATACACTGGTCAATCCAACTGGATCATCCCACTTTGTGATGATCAGTCATGGATATGATAAAGCGGGTGCATATACAAGGCAGGGCAAAATGGGAGTTCCTTGCTCGGTGGGGAATCTTGATACTGAAAACTGCAATACTTCCGCTACTAGTGCTGTTTACAGGTCGGCAGCGAAAGTATTAGTTCGCGGAGCAGAATATTTCGATGATAGCGTGGAATATTATACGGCTGTTGATACGCCTCTTTGGAAAGTTGCCACAAACAGTTCCAATATCCGTGACCTTGTCAATGCGGAAATTCCAGGTGGCGGCATGGTCGGAGTCGGCGCAGCAGTACAAACACAAACAGTTGAAGTAGCTGGAGATATCAAGGGTCGGAACAGCTTGTTGGTAACTGAGCTATGCGGCAAGGATGGAACCTCATGTTTTCAAACTGATAAAATCACAGGTGACAAG
>JAGLRU010000317.1 GCA_023136145.1 Alphaproteobacteria bacterium | reverse complement strand
CTCCGTTTGTAGAATATGTTATTTTTACCTCTGGCATTGTTCCGCCCCATTCCCATTTAATATCAAACGTTTTATCAACCTCAAGTACATCTGTAGAAACAGGCTCTTTTGCGATAATATATCCGACTATATGGAATGAACCAGTATCATCGGTAACATCTGTTTCGCTGCCTCTTGAATCAACAATCCTGATAACAGTATCAGCTGCTGCCTCATCAGGAATCGTCCAGCTGAATGCCGCCTCAGATGCTGCCCCTCCTGAACCGACAGCATTAGCAATAATGCCGTCATCCGCAGTTCCATAGGTTTCTAACACAGGATTAAACGGACCGGCTAAGCCGTTTATAGAATATGTTATTTTTACCTCTGGTATTGTTCCTATCCATCCCCATTTAACATCATAATCCTGTCCAATATCCCAGGAATCATTTAAGACCGGCGCTTTCATCCAGATATTGCCCTTGATTCTGAAATCTGCATCAGAATCATCATCGGCATAAGGATGGTCGGAAACACTATCTGCAACTCTAACCCTTACAGTTTTAGAAATAGCATCGTTTGCCGACCAGTTATAACTGCCATCAACAGAGGCTCCTATATTAAGGGTATCACTATTCGCAACATCAGTTTCAATCGGATTCCAAACTCCTCCGGTTGAATAATAAAGGTCCACTTCGCTCACAGTTCCATTACATGTCCAGCTAATAGGCACATCATCTCCAACTGTATAAGTACCTCCCCCATTAGGAGAAATAATCTCAAAGTTAGCGCTTATATCAAAATCTTCGGACTTAGCACTGATAGTATCATCAATAGGATCTCCAACTCTAAGCTGTGCCTTTGTAGTAACCTTGTCAACACCTATATCTCCTGCTCCATTACCAATACTTTCCCAAAGCTCTTCTCCGTCATTATCAGTTTGCATAAGTACACCCCAAGAACCTCCACCGTTAACAGAATACCAAATAGTTACTGTTGACAACTGCGAAGGTGCTGTGCAAGTCCACGTTATTGTCTCATTAGTATTCATCTTAAAATCTTCAGTTCCGACAGGATATGTCATAACAAATCCTGGTACTATTCTAAATGCAGCTTCCGAATCACTTTGAGCCAGATAGTCATTAGGATCTGAAACACGCAATAAGCATTCATCGGAAAAATTAAAATCATCAAGGATGGTCCACGAAAATTCCCCATTGTTAGTAACGGTTGCTATAAACCTCTTATCAGCCCAGTCACCGGTAGTTGTATACTCCAAATTAACCTGCGGAATATCTCCAAGGCAAGTCCATTTAACCGCATTTGGCACTCCAATCACAAATGTCTCTTCGCCGTCCGGTTGTTTTAATTCAAGCTTAGCACGCAAAAAGAAATTATTGTTTGATTCATCATGAGCAGCAGCATCACCAGCATCTGAAATACGTATCCTTGCCTTATCTGTAATCAATATATCATTGGGGACATCCCATATTTCTGACGCATCATTAGCAGTAGTCGCTAAAATATTATAAAGATAATCGTCATTACCACCATCAAGAGAATAATCTATAGTTACATCCGATATATACTCACTTGTGCACGTCCATTCAATCGTATACGGGGTTCCCGCAAAGACAGGTTCTCCTCCATTCGGCTTTAATAGTGTAAAACCAGCTATAATTCTAAAAGCATTCTCTGATAACCCGGGGTCTGTATCCGGCCAGTCGATAGACCTAACCTTAATAAGAGCATTCTCAATCGAACTCCCGTTTATTAAAACATCCGGTACTATCCACGCCACACTCCCACTATTAGCTATTATATTATCTCCGTCTAAAGGATCAGGAACCGGTACCCATACCGGGTCAAGAAAATATTCTACGAAAACATTACCGATTGATCCATGAGGTTCCCATTGAATAGAACATGTTCTTCCCACTATTGCTTCTTCACCAGCGTCATTAGGGTAAATAAGCGTCAAAGAACCGCGAATTTTAAATTCTGAAGATTCTCTTAAAGCTGTATCGTCAGAAACATCAACAACCTTTATCTTTGCAATATCAGAAACACTATCGGCAACCTGCCATGGATATGTAGTAAGACCCACACTATTATTAGTTATTTCTTCATCATTGTTTATCTTCACCCACTGGCCTGTACTTTCTCTAAAATAATACAGATCAACCTTATCAACTGCACCTATGGTGTTCCAGCTAATAGTCTTAGTGCTATCAATAATCCAAGTATCTGTATTTGTCGGTGATACCACAGTAAAGCTTGCCTTGATCGGAAAGTTGCCAAACTGATCCGTTACTTGATCATTTAAATTATCAGTGATACGAACCGCGCAAATAGGTGAAATCGCATCCCCATCAACTAACCAATCCAAATAAAATGTATTCCCTCCCTCAGGATTCGCAGCTAATTGCATAGGAGCAATCATCCCTCCATCAGGATCCGTAAAGCTTTCTCCTCCATCTTTAGAATATTCAATCTTTATGGTAGCTAATGTACCTTTCGTTTTCCATTCTATTCTACCTGTTCCTCCGGCAAGCCATATGCTTGAAGAATCAGGTTTTTGAAGAGTTAATTCTCCTCTTATCTGACAATTTTTCAGTGTTTTTTCAGCCGCAATATTGATTGCATCTAAAATCATTAAATAAACGGAAGAATTAATGTCATCAGGAATATTCAAAAGCGTCTTTGTACCTTTATTTACACCTTGATTGGAAATAACCGTCCCCTCAGTTGCCGGATCCACCGCTGCACCATCATTAAACATATCTTTCCATGTTGCTCCCGAAGTATCTGAATATAATATTTTTACGTTATCAACCGTACCAAATGTATCCCACGTAAAAACATAAGGATCCGTAGCTGTCAAAGCATTCAAGCTTGCTTCTGGATCTGGTGTTAACCATCCAAACCCCGGGCGGATGATTAAAAACGGAACCTCGCCACTATCACTATATACATCACTATTAACATAATTCGAAACTTTTACTTTTACAGTTGTACTGGGATTATCCGGGATAACCCAATCGTAAGAATATGTCTCTGGATAAGGTCCAGTACCAGGAGTAGCCACAACCACTTCCGCCCCTTCTACTGTACCATCCCAGTTAAGTGAATGATAATTTACATTATCTATTGTATATTCTAATTTTACGCTGGTAATATTACCCCATTTACGCCATGAAACATTTTTTGTTGCGGTAATAAGCAAAACCTCTCCATCTTCTCCGGCAAGCGGAGGCGTAAGCAGTTCTAATTTTCCTCGTATCTCAAAATTGGTATCTGATATATCTTCTATTGTATTCGTAGCCCCGTCATTATCACGAATTTTTATCCTTAATTTATCACCTATAGCATCAGGCGTTGTCCAATCAAATAATAAGGCATCAGAATCAATAGCCGTAGCAATTGGGATAAGATAAAAACTTAAACCTTCATTCGTATCATAAACTAAATCAACCTTACCATCGGGCATATTACCATGTTGCTTCCAATTAATCGGACAAGAATGTCCGACTTCATAGAACGAGCCGCCATTAGGCGTTGTAATTTTTAATCGTGCGGCAATTTTAAAGGGATCAGATTCAGCATATACATCGGAATCTGAGGTGTCCATAACCCGTACCGTAATATTACCACTTATCTGGTTTGGCACCTTCCAGGTAAATGTGTAAGAAGGACCTACCCCGCTTATATCAACAGCCGTTGCTTCCGCATTAGATGCATCCTCACAATACTCGTTATAACCAGCGCCATTAACAGAATATTTGATTTCTACCTCATCTATTGAACCGGTTTTTGTAAAGGTAATATCATATAAATCATCCACTCCCAAGATCTCATCCTGTATGGGTGCGCTAACATTTAAAATACCCTTGATCTTAAAATCTACCGACTCAGCGGGAAGTGCCGGCTGATTAGCCTCATTCGCACTGCTAACACGCACCGTAACATTGTCATCAATATGATCCGGTATCTTCCAGGTAAATGAGTAAGGAGCTGCACCGCTTATATCAACAGACGTTGCCTCCACATTAGATTCATCCTTACAATAGTCATAGCTTACGCCATCACTGGAATATTCCAGCGCAACAGCACTAAGCGATCCCACTTTTGTCATGCCAATAGCTCTGGTTGTTCCGACCAACAGAGTCTCTCCCTGTGTAAACGAAGCCTCAGTTATGCTTAATACATCTCTGATATTGAAGTTCGCGTCTGATTCATCAGTAACAGTTCCGGCATTATTATCCGTTACCTTTACTCTTACCTTAGCACTAATTTCATCTGGTACACTCCAGGAAAAAGTACTTTGCCCGTTCGCGATAAGCGGCGGATCGGTTAGCGCGGTTACAGAGAGACTAATCGGATTATCGGTCAGCGTAGGCGGATAAGTACCTCCTTCGTCAACTGAATATTCTAACTTTACCGACTCAATTGTACCTAATGTTGTCCATTTGATATCATAAGAACTACCAACATTTAAATCTTCACCGCCATTAGGCTGATCTAAGGTTATTTGACCTCTAATATAAAATTCACCGGAATCCGCGTAATTCTCAAGGTCTCTGGAATCAGATACCCTTATTATACAAAAATTAGAAATACGATCATCAACCGGATCCCAGATAATTCCATCCGCTGTATTAACCACGAGACCCGTAACCGGAGTTATTATCGGCTCCCAAACGAGATGATCTTCATCAACACTTAATTCCAGCTTTACCTGAGGACAGCTTCCGGTTGTGCCCCATTTAATTGTCTGCGGTGATTCCAAACCAACGGGCTGTCCTGCTAAGGGCAGCATAGTGCCTGAAGTTATATCAAATATAACCTTAATTCTGATTGGATCCACCAGACTAGAAGTAGCATTACAATAAGTTACCTCGTTTTTATCGGCAACACGGACAACCACATTCGGTGAAGGATTATCCCCAATATTCCATTGGTAACTAGTCTCAGCTCCACTACCACCAGGTGTTTCAGCTGTAATCGAAGTAAAAGTACCTCCGTCTTTAGAATAATCTATGCGTACCTTGTCAACATTACCTGTTGTCTTCCAGGTTATATTAGGTGTCGTATTTACATCATAAATTTCTCCACCGGTAGGTGAAATTAAGTTTATAACACCTACTAATCGGAAATTCGCGGAAACAGCATTATTAGCTGATTCCCCGTCAGCGGCATCGGAAACGCGAATATAACCAGCACTGGATAATGTCCTCGTTACTGCGTTAGGCGTCCACAGGTGGCTACCGGTATTAGAGATATCGCCAGCTATCTCTACATAATCAACTTCATTAAGGGTCGGGGAATACTCTACATTCACATTACTAATATTTCCGTGTTTGGTCCAAGTAATTTCATGCTGTACTCCTACCTGCCATACAGCATCTTCTAGCGGAGTATCTACGGCATCTGTGAATTCAAACCAGCCTTTTACATCTACCGCATCATCAGATACATCAGAAATTCCACCGGCTTGAGTAATATCAGTAACTTTAATAAATAGATTATCAGTTATCGCTACAGCATCAGTGGGGGTCCACTCAAACGAACCGTCATTATCAGTCGAAGCTGTAATCTCAGGCCAGGTACCCTCAACTCCATTCACAGAATCGGTCGAGTATTCTATTTTAACAAGGCTTATTGTACCCCATTTATTCCATTTAATTTCAAACATCTCATCAATCTTTACAATATCGCCCAGTTTAGGAGCAGTTACTTGAAATTTACCTATGATGTTAAACGTTGCTGCAGCTAGAGATTCAACACTATAGTCAGTATCAGCATCTAATACCTTAATTTTAACTTGATCAGATATAATCGAAGGTGTTAATTCTGCAATATTCCAGGAATACGAACCTTGTCCTGCATATCCGAGAGTACCAAAATTAGCAACATCAAACCCCGTAACATTATCAGCGTCCGTAGTACCTATTATCGTAAACTCTTCTTCCCCTCCCCAATTACCATCTCTTGAGCCGATTATATTAACATTAGCAATATTTCCGTGCACCACATTCCAGGTGATATTATACGATGTATTAATCGCCCAGGTATCACTTATATTGGTAGCCAAAAGCTGCCCCTGTACTGTAAATGCTGCGTCAGCATATACATCACTGTTATTTTCATCTTCTACCCTGATTACATACCCATTTCCATCCGCGTTACATCCTACATATTCAGGTATATCCCAACTGCT
>JAGLRU010000316.1 GCA_023136145.1 Alphaproteobacteria bacterium | reverse complement strand
ATTCTAATAGACAGGAACGAGGATAAATTCGATTGCTTTTCGGCTAGCACTGCTGCGTTGGCAGCGTCTGGCTCTGTGTCACTGGAACTTGCCATTACGGATACGCCACATATCATCGCTTACAGGATGAGTCCGATTTCAGCATGGATAGCGCGAAAGATGGTCAAAACTTCTTATGCGAATCTGGTCAATATCATTCTGGATCGTCCTGTTGTGCCGGAACTGCTACAGAAGCGATGCGAGGTGGAAATTATGTCGAAGGAGATTCTCGAACTTCTGGAGAGTAAGGATGCCCGCGCATCGCAACTTATGTATTTTCGTGAGGCACTTATCAAGGTCGGCCTCGGCGATCCCGAAAGCCCTAGTCAAAAGGCCGCAAAAGCTGTATTATCTGTCATAAATAAGACTGGAGTCGGAACATGATGAAGCGTGTCGTTGCAGTACTATTTTTCCTCAGTCTTTTTCTGGCTGGAGTAGGTCTGATTGCACCTAGCTTTATCGACTGGAATCGCCACAAGGACAAAATTCTTGCGCAGGTGTCGCCTTATCTACAGCGTCAGATCGATGTGGCTGGGAGAATTTCCTTTAGAATTATTCCGCAGCCGGAAATTATTCTGGAATCGGTTACAGTGTCGAATATCGAAGGTTCGAAATCCAAATCATTTATGACTTTGAAACAGCTGGAAACCCGTATCAAACTAGCACCACTTCTGGAGGGGCGGATCGAAGTCGAGAATGTTAATCTTGTCGATCCAGTTTTGAATCTTGAAATTCTTGGTGATGGTAGTACCAGTTGGTCGGAGATTGTAAAGAAAAATCCATCGGCTATTTTTGGCATTGTTCCATCGGCGGTACGGCTTAATCGTGTGACGGTTACAAACGGTACGGTTAATTATCTGAACAGGGTTACTGGGTTCGAAAAAAAGATTGAAAATCTTGATCTTTCAGTAACAGCGAATACGCTATCAGGATATTATCACGTTGCTGGCGATATGAAGTACCGGAATTCTCCGGTGAAGATCGCCATAACCATGGGAGCATATAACGCCAAAACTCCAGTTCCAGTCCATGTTTCTCTTACACCTTCCGGGGCGCAGTTGCCTAAGATTACGTTTGACGGCACTATGAGTATGCAGTCTAGCATTAGCGTTAAGGGTAAAATGAACGCCACACAGGGGAGTTTGGGTAGTCTTTTCGATATTGATTCTCTGAACAAGCTTGGTTTTATGCGTGAAATTGCGGATATGACCTGCTCGCTGAAGTTCAAAGAAGTTGGAAAAGACCAACTTGTCCTAAG
>JAGLRU010000315.1 GCA_023136145.1 Alphaproteobacteria bacterium | reverse complement strand
TCGTCAAGGAGAAGGATATGCGGGGAGTCATAGCTCATAAAGGCGAACAACAATCGGGCTTTCTCGCCACCGCTTAAATCCCCGATGCGGTTATCAGCAAGCATTTTTGAAAAACCGAACTGCCCAAGCTTTCCACGAACGGCGGACTCCCTAAAGCTGCCCGTTTTTTTTGCAACCATGCGCGCCATTTCCTGATATGGGGTGGACTCAACATCCAGCTCCTCTGTCTGATGCTGCGAAAAATAACCAATGCGGAGCTTGCCAGAACGAATAATATCACCCTTCATCGCCGCCAGTTTTCCAGCGATAAGTTTTATCATTGTGGATTTGCCGTTTCCGTTTGCACCCAGAAGCGCGATACGGTCGTTCATATCTATGCTTTCGTAGATTTTGCGGAGAATAGGCTTTTCCTTCGTATAGCCGACATCGACATTTTGAATTGAGATCAGTGGCGCGGAAAGTTTTTCTGGTTGCGGAAAGCTAAACTTCACGGAACGATCTGCTATCACGGCATCCACAATATCCATTCTCTCCAGTGCCTTAATACGGCTTTGCGCCTGCCTTGCTTTGGTGGCCTTATAACGAAAACGATCAACAAAAGACTGAATATGAGCGCGGTGCATAAGCTGCTTTTCGTGCATTTTCTGTTGCAGGCCAAGTTTTGCGACACGTTCGCGCTCGAAAGTATCGTAATTTCCGGTGTAGAGCGTTAGCTTCTTTTTATCAACGTGGATAACGTGATCGACGCATTTGTTCAGCAATTCTCGGTCATGCGAAATAATCATCAGCGTATGCGGATAGGAAGCAAGATAGCTCTCCAGCCACATAATAGCTTCAAGATCGAGGTGGTTTGTTGGCTCGTCAAGCAAAAGAACTTCCGGCTCAACAAAGAGTGCCGCAGCCAACGCGACACGCATCCGCCACCCACCACTAAAAGACGAAAACGGATCGCTCATCTGGTCTTCACTGAAACCCAACCCCTTCAATAGAATGGCGGCGCGGGAATGCGCAGTATAGGCATCCAGTTCTTCTAGTCGCGCATAAATGTCAGCAATCTTGTACGGATCCGTTTCCGTTTCGCACAGCTTGAAAAGCTTCGCCAGTTCTTCATGGGCGGCCAGAACCATTTCGACTAACGGAGTATCGCAGTCTGGAATATCCTGCCGCACTTGACCGAGTCTCTGTTCAGAGGGCATGAAAATTTTGCCGTCGTCAGCGCGTATCTCGCCGGAGATGAGTTTGAACAGCGTGGTCTTTCCGGCACCGTTGATACCTACAACACCTACTTTCCAGCCATCCATGACGTTCAAGCTGGAATCCTCGATAAGTGTACGTGCACCGATTTTATAGGTGAGGTTTGAAATGCTTAACATTTTGGTCTTCTTTCATGCTTATGGGATCAATGTTTTCCCAGATAAGCTATAAAATTGCAACAATCATTATATATGGGAGTAGATGTGCTCGATTATGTTCGAGTCATCATCCG
>JAGLRU010000314.1 GCA_023136145.1 Alphaproteobacteria bacterium | reverse complement strand
ACTCTTATTTGGAATGACTATATATCTGCGTTACCAAATTCCACTGCCCTGGAGAGTACTGGGTCGTCGTTGCCGTCCTTTATATTGATTTTCGCGCCTTTGGAGATCAGGTATTTTACGACATCCGTAAATCCCTTGCGGGCGGCGTGGGAAATAGGTCTTGAACCTTTGGCGTCCACGATGTCAACGTTGCCGCCGCCCTCGACCAGTACCTGCATCATGTCCAAATGTCCGCGCTTCGCGGCGGCGACCATCAGTCCCTTGCCGAGGTTGACGTCCGCTCCAGCCACGATAATAGCCTTGATGCCCTCGATGTCATACGGGGGATCCATATAGCTCGGGCTGGAAATCTCAAAGGCGAGACGGCGCGTCAGATGAATTTTCTTTTTTTCCTCCGTGCTGCGCACGGGTGGACGCGGATGAGCCGCTTTCCACGCCTCTATGCGTGGCGTGAGAACCTGCCGGTCGCTTTCGGACAATTTTTTGTTCAGCGTGGTCAGGAAGACATGGCACATCTTCTTGGCTTCGGGATTGACAAGAATTGTTGTTTCCGCCTTTCCGCGCGCAAGACCGCCGTTCAACAAGACCTTCTCTTCCAAAGCCTCGACTTTTTTGTAGAAGTCACCTTTTCCCCCGATTTAGGCGTAGGAGAGATCATATTCGCATACGGAGAACCAATAGTAAGCTTCCTGAAAATTCTGTGGGACGTCTTTCAGACCGTAATAATAATATCGGCCAAGCGCGGCACGCTGGCTGGCCATGCCGTTATTCGCCTTTTCTATCAGGCGATGCGGCACATAGGAAGGATTCCCTCCCCCTGAGGGAACTGCCGCCTTGACAATCTACGTGCTGCCATCCAGCAGCGCGGCGATCTTCACATGCTTCACGGCCTGCCAGTCGCTTGTATGGCCGCGTGCAGCCTTAGCCTGCCATCACGGCAGGTCGTGGAGCGCCTGTGTTAGTACAGTTTCGCCATTTTTGTCGGTTATGCCGGTGTTCGCGCCTCTTTCGAGAAGAGCGCGCACCACGTCAGTTGCCGCCCGCCCTGCGGCGTACATCAGAGCTGTCTTGCCCCTGTTGTCCTGTTGGTCAATCTTCGCACCTTTATCCAGAAGCATCCAGACTAAGGGAGCATGAGAGCTGCTGGAAGCAGCCATAAGCAACGTGTATCCATGTGAGTCAGCCTGATTGATATCCATACCCATGTCGAGAAACAATTTGACAATGTTGGATTTTCCATCAAAGGCAGCTCTGAAAGCATAAGAGCTGTCTTTATTTGCTGCCGCACCAATATTGGTTTCCTTGCTCAATAATAATTTTACTGTATCAATGTATCCTCCTGAGCTTGCGCGGTGCAGCGCGTTCTCTTTATGCTCATTCTCTGCTTTGACATCGGCTCCCTTGTCGAGCAACAGCTTTACGACTTCCGTATGTCCCCGCATGGCTGCCGCCATTAAGGCCGTGTGACCTTTGCTGATTGTCGCATTGACATCGGCGCCTTTGTCCAGCAGTAGTTTTACTGTGTCCAACACCTCTGTCATTTCTCTGCCCAGACTTATAAAACCATTTCCTGCCACCATCATTAAAGGGGTAAAACCGTATTTATTTCTTGCGTTAACATCCAACCCCTTATCAAGCAAGGCACGAACGGCTTCCGGTTTGTGGTTTTGTGCAGCATCGGATAATGCCTTTGCGTCGGCTATATTAGTATCTTGCGAAGCCACAGTTTGTAAAGGCGCAGTATTTTTTGGAGTTAAAGAAGAACCTTCTGCATATGAGAATTTAGTGAGCAAACAGAACGTCGCTAAAAAAGTTAGCTTAATTAAAATATTCTTCATGAATGACTCCAAAAGATAATTTAGTTTGCAGAATGGTCAGAGCTTACAGAGGTGGTCCTACTTTGTTGGACAGGTTTGCGGCGAAGTTAAGCTACAATCGGTTGATTGATGTTATGCCGCTTCCTTCCATTTATGAGGGGCATGCCCCTCATAAATTTGAGCCTTATTATAAACCTCATCAGGTGTTTGTTCATGATGCGCCGAATGGTGGTGCTTTGTGCGCTGTGAACAACAAAAAAGCCGGATCAAAAAGCCGGCTTTGGTGAAATCAGGTCTGTAAAATGTCTATGTTATTTTTTCCGCGATGCTTTCTTGCATCTGCGGGGTAACGCCAGCCTGTTTTGCCAGGGTGTGCCATTGGTTTAGGGCATTCCGTACTTGTTCAATAATTTCATTGGCTTCTTGTTCGGGTAAATCTGCCAGCGCGGCAAGTTTGAGAAGATGCTCTATCGACGGATTTTTGCCTTCTCCCATCACCATTGTACTTTGCTCGCCGCCCGGACCAGAAGAAAATGTCAGGTCATAGGCAGGTGATAATCGCCACTGTCCCGTTTCATCCATAAGAAAAGAGAAGTTCTTGGAGTGATCGTCACGGTTATAAGACAGCACATTGAAAACAGCCAAACGGTACATTTTTTGCGCTTCTCTTATATCCCGCGTCAGCATCATCGTAGCTTTGATTAAATCCTGATAATCAAGCGCAGGTACGCGGAAGTCACTGTGCAGCAATCCACAGGCTGTATGCATGTGCAAACGCTTACCATCGGGCAGCAGGTCAAAACGTTGCGTGGCAAAATATCCAAAGCCCCGTTTTGCTGGAAAGAGATATGTCTCCATAATTTCAAGCCCAGCAAGTCTTGCCATTTGGCTATATACAAATTCAATAGCGCCTGCATCGGGGCTGTCTGCGCTATTGGCAAATTTCACCAGCCACGGCGCGTAATCGGCATCGATCGGCACAATGCCGTGAATAATGTGTGTTTTATCATTATTAACGGCAATCATCGCCTTGGGACGCGCTCCAGCAGAAGAGCCGTTTAAGGCTAAAAGCTCATCCAGAAGATCGGAACTTTCGCCAGCTAGAATATGCTGGCTTTGCTCTGAAAGGACATCCAGATCAATCTGCGGGTCTGATATAGCTGCGCTATAATCCGTCTCATAGATTAACGCGCCCATACCATGCCGCCCGACATGGGCAAGTCGATCAAGGGGCACGAAAGTATCCGGCATGATGCCGCTAGCCCGCAAAGCACGATCCAACAATAACCGTCCCCAACCATCAGGCAGACTGTCATTAAAAACGCCGGGCAAGCCTTCGAATAATTGAGGCTCAAACGTTTGCACACCGCTCTGAAGCGGTAATTTGAACGGCGATATTTCAAGGTTCTTTTGTAAAAATCCTGCATCATATTCAAAATAGACTTGTCTGTTTTTGGTGGCCAGTTTTCCGACGGGGATTTTTTGCGCGCCAAAACCCAACGCGACATTTAGGCTATTTATTGATTTATAGTCCTTGTTCATCCTTATTTCTTTCTTGTCCGTGATGCCCGCTGACGGGCTGATTTTTCCGTATCGTTTAATATCTCATCCAATGAGCTGATTGTTTTGGGTGTTGCGTTTAATGCCGCGATGATCTGTTCGTTTAATCTCAGAACAAAGGTCAGCTTTACAAACGACTCCAGCGATATTTTCCCGCTGCGCTCAAACTTTCGCAGAACAGAAAGACTGACATTAGCGCGCTTTGACAATTGCTCTTGCGTCATATTTAGGGCGAGACGCTGCTCTTTCAGGCATGCGGCCGTGTCGAGTAGTGACTCTGCTGGTGATTTAAGTAACATCATAATAAGTATTATATTCCAAATTCATTAACTAACAATATAATAGTATCATTTAAATGATATTTTTTCTATAAAAACAGACTAAATATGCTTTAAAGAAGCTATAAATACTTACACATTCTGTTACACATACACATTTTTAATCTCTAATTATTCAATAATATCAATTAGTTAGTATATGGATATAGCAGGCTCATAACCTGAAGGTCATAGGTTCAAATCCTATCCCCGCAACCAATTGATAATAAAGGATTTTTCATTAATTTGAAGAACCCTTTATTCTTGGGTTTTTGAGGCCGTTGCTTCACCATTGCCACAGTAAACGGCGAATATAGAGGTGATCCTGGTTTGTTGGACAGGTTTTCGATGCGATAACGGTCTAGAATATATCAGCGACACTTTGCAAAACTGGGCGGGAAAACACGGCTTTGCTCTGCATTTTATCCAGCCGGAAAAGCCGCAACAGAATGCCTACGTGGAGCGCTATAATCGAACAGTTCGCCACAAGTGGCTGGAAATGCACGAGTTTAACACCATCGAACACGCACAGGAGGAGGCAATCAAATTACAATAATGAACGCCCTAATATGGCCATCAGCGGCATAACTCCGATGATGAAGCTGGCAAATGCAACCAATGAACAACTGTCTACGTCAGACCACTGTTAAAAATGGGATTATTACCGCTCGAATTTATGAGGGGCATGCCCCTCATAAATTTGAGCCTTATTATAAACCTCATCAGGTGTTTGTCCATGATGCGTCAAATGGAGGCGCTTTGTGCGCTGTGAACAACAAAAAAGCCGGATCAAAAATCCGGCTTTGATGAAATCAGGTCTGTAAAATGTCTATGTTATTTTTTCCGCGATACTTTCTTGCATCTGCGTAGTAACGCCATCCTGTTTGACCAGCGTGTGCTATTGGTTTAGGACATTCCGTATTTGTTCAATAATTTCATTGGCTTCTTGTTCGGGCAAATCTGCCAGCGCGGCAAGTTTGAGCAAATGCTCTATGGACGAATTTTTGCCTTCTCCAATTACCATTGTGCTTTGCTCGCCGCCCGGAGTATTGCTCCGTTGCCACGATTGATATTCTCATCCAAAACTTCGACAATTCGGAAACCTGCTTTTTCAAGCAGCTCTTTCTGCACATCCACAGTTAGCGGAATATCAATATGGTACTCTCCGGCTTTCGCTTTTTCAGGTAACCCAGCGGTGATGATCTCATAGCGCCGCCGGTATTGTTCTGAATGCGCGGTGTCAACGATAAAGTCGCTTTCGATATATGCGCCGCCGGGTTTTAATGTACTTAGGATTTTACGATAAACCTTTACCTTATCCTCCGGCCACAGGTGGTGCATCGTGGCGCTGGACACGACCAGATCAAACGTATCCTGCGGATACTCCCAGTTAAGATAAGACGCCACGATAACAGTAATCCGGTTGTGGCTTTCAGGATGATTCCTTAGCAGCAGATCAAGCATACCCTGCGACATGTCCACGCAGGTGACATGCGCGTTTGGCGTCTGGGCCAATATGTAGTCAAGCTCTATGCCGGTGCCGCAGCCGATGTCGAGTATTTTTATCGCTTTATCGGTCTTGGGGATAAAACCGCCGAGCTTTTTATAATCCTCTTCGCCACCGCCCGATAGCATGTGATCGTTATACCCTTCGGCACGAACATCAAAGAATGCGTCCATCGGCTCAGGCTTGTATAGGCTTTGGAGTTCCCACACTGGTCCCGGGAAGTAATCCGTGTGATAAAAGCGAAAGTAGTCAAAGGCACAGTCCTCGCCGTCATAGGACAGCGTGAGGGTATCGACATAAACAAAGCCGAGTTTTTCAATCACGCGACGGGATGCCCTGTTCTCAGGCTTGACTATGGCCGACAGCACATCCTGTCCAGCTTTTTCAAACGCCCACCAGATGATGGCTTTCGCGGCTTCGGTGGCATAGCTTTTGTTTTGGTGTTCATCCGCAATGGAAAAGATGATTTCAAGCTCTCCTCCGAGCTCGCGCTTCGGCGCGACGCCAACCAGACCGATGACGGCATAATCGTATTTCAATTCGATTGCAAGCACCCTGCAAGGCTCACGGTCATTGCACTTTGCTTCCAGTAAGTGAATCCACTTTACCGCATCCGATTCAGTTTCAAGCACCATATCGGACATAAAGTGGACGATTGTCAGGATTTTGCTGTTATACGATGCAACTTTAGCGTCTGCCTCGGTGAAGAGGCGCAGAATTAAGCGAGATGTTTCTATATGCATAGTTTTTTTTAGCTCCTTGGCGGAATCCATGGGTAAAAGGTTGAGCATTTGAGGAGAATAGCTGATATTGCTGGTTTTGCGAAACAAAACAAACCAGCGAGAAAAACCACAAATGCTCCTGAAGACCATCCTGAATCGTTGCCAAAAGTTCAAGCGTTTTGTGTATGGCAAAGCGCGGTTTATCCCCCGGAGCAGAGGGCAATGCCGTGAATAATGTTGGTTTTATCCTTATTATAGCCAAGCCTAAAATTACATAGACATTCTAACGATATGCTCAATGAGAAGGTCATTGTTATATTTCCTGTACCGTTTGAGAGTGCCGAAAATTCTCTCAATGGGCATAAGGTCTGGCGAGTCTGGGGCAGGACTACAATCATGTCCGCCCACACTCGTCGCTTGGCTACCTGACACCGATGGAATTTGTGGCCGAAAAAAACGGCGTAAAAAAATCAGCAATTGAAGAGCATAACGGGTGGTTACTGAGAAACGTTCTTGGACTCCATTTGAAAATCAATACACAAAGCTGCAAAGTGTTCAGAGATGATCCTAAGAATTCGGACCAGGGGTTAAGCTACTTTTTATGACCAGAGGAGAGTCATCAATATGAGTAGAACGAGAAAGAACCACCCTGCCGGTTTTAAGGTAAGAGTATCGTTATCAGCTCTGCGGGAGGAAGCTCCGGTATCGGAGTTGGCTTTAAAACGCAACCATCTACACCGCTATATTTTGAGGGAAGGTTAGATGATGTTCTTGATCTCTAAACTACTGACATAGAATCCTGAACGCCCTCTATTTTAGACATTCATATATAACAGACTTATCATTTTCTGAAGGTGCGGCAGATCTGTCAAAAGCTTTGATCATTCGAACTTCTCTAAATCCAACGCTTTTTATCATCCTGATCATATCTTCAGGGTTATAAAGGCGAACCTTGAAATTCTCTATTTCAGTACTGACAATTTGGTGGTCATCAATCAGTTCATACTTGCAGAGTGCAGGACTGACATTATCTGCAAGAGGCAAATCCAGGAAATTTGCGATAATTGTCTTGCCGTCTTCCTTGAGCCATACGGAGGCTCTCCAGATTCCGACCTGCTCTGATGCGGAGTTCAGGGTTTCAGCTTCAAAAACTAAAATCCCATCATCTTTCAGATGATCATAAAATGTTCTAATGGCAGTTCTGGCACTGTTCAGATCAATAATCAGGCCAAACGAACCACTGGGGATGAAAATGAGACTATACCGTTCTAATTTTTCAAGATTCTCAACAAGACCCTGCCATACGTTTGGTTTCAAATTTTTGAATCTTGCTTTCGTGTGCAGGGCATGGAGCATATGATCACTTGCATCGAACCCGTACACGTCAAAACCTTCTTCAAGCAGCGGAAGAAAAAATCGGCCAGTACCGCACATGGGCTCTAAAACAACACCTTTCGCCTCCATCAGGTATGAGCGATAAAACGCATAAGCATCCTCTGGCGGTCTTGGCTTACTCAGGTCATAGACCTGAGTGCAAAGATCAAGGTAAGTGTCAAGTTTATGCCTTATCATAAATCTTCTCATAAAAATATCGTTCATCCTGTCTCTTATACATCACCATGACAGCTCAATTATACCTTTTCACGGAGATAATGAAGAGTTTTAGAAAAATTGCTGCATCACAACATTTTCCTTGCACAGAATCATTTTATATGTTCATTCTGTAAAAAATGAGGAAAGCCATGTCACACGAACAGACATCATTGGTCGGCCGTCACATGCCCGTTTATTTGAAAGATAAACTCGGCAATGTGTTCACGTTTAAGCCAACAACCGTGACCAAGCTCTGGTCGTCAGTCTGACTCTTCAAACTGCCGGCCTCCCTTGAAGGTCTGGCAGAATATCCTCCAAAAAGTATTTTCAGCCTGCCTTTCATACTAAACCTGCACTAAGGCATAACGACATGAAAATACAACGTAATATCAGACTCCTCGAAATTTACACAGCCTGCATCAGCCTCCTGTTTATAATACCTGTGATGCTGCCCTATTACCGAGACCAGATGAATCTGGGGTTCAAAGAACTCCTGATCGGGGAAGCGGTTTTCGCCGCCGCTATTGTCATACTCGACGTTCCGACGAGTTGGCTAGCAGACGTCTGGCAAAGAAAATATGTTCTGGCACTCGGCGCACTAATCAACATGATTGGCTATGCCTTTCTACTTATAGGTCACAATCTTGCCGCCATTATAGCGGCTCAATGCCTAATCGGCACCGGCATGGGTCTTATTTCGGGCGCAGTCACAGCGATACTTTATGATCTCCTGCTCTCGACAGGCCGTACGAAAGACTTCCGAAGGTTGGAAGGTCGGCGCATGGGCATCGCACTTTACAGCGTTGCGTTCTCCAGCATCGCCGGAGGCTTTCTCTACAGCCTGCACCATCAACTGCCCATCATCGTCATGATTCCGATCATGGCTCTCTCGATCATTATCGCCTGCTGCATGACGGAGCCAAAACGCCATAGGAAGATACCGGAAAAGCATCCGATCCTTGATGTCCTCGAAACAACGAAGTATGCGCTGCACGGACATGCAGAAGTGGGCATGATAATCATTTTCTCCGCCATCATGTTCAGTTCAACGAAACTCATCATGTGGATGCAGCAACCTTATTACATGGCAATGAACATCCCTGAGAGTCTTTACGGCGTGCTGATGGCCGTTGGTTTCCTGCTGGGCGGCCTATCGAGCCAGTTCGCCCATAAGGTGGATGGCCGCGTCACGAGTCATCAGGCACTCAGCATTATCTGGGGACTGGCCGTTCTGATTTGCCTTGGAGCCAGCGTAAATCTCGGCTGGACAGGCATTATTCTGCTCATGTTCGGCGGCACATGCCTTTACGGAATGGCGTGGCCGCGTGTGAGCGAAGCCATCAATGAAAAGGTAGGATCAGAACGCCGCGCAACAGTATTATCGACGCAGAGCCTCTTGCGCTCGCTGATGTTTATTCCAGTGAGCTTCATCCTCGGAAAGATGTCAGATCAATACGGCATACAAGGTGCCCTGATCACGCTTGTACTCTGGCTGTTCTTCGCTGGAGCCTGCCTCGGTATTCTTGCACTGCGGAGAAAACGGCGGGCGGTGGATTTTTTAGAACATGCTTCCAGCCGATTGGGATTAGGAGGCGTCAAGAAATGGTAGAACCGTCCAACTATAATCTGAGCATTCTGACACAATACCGTTTGCTCTCAATCAGCCGATCCGGCTGGTATTACGATCCCAAAGGGGAATCGTCGTTAAATTTGAGACTGATGCGCTTGATCGACGAGCAGTTTCTGGCGGAATTTGAAATATGAATGTGTGTATCTGAACGCTTTTGATAACGGCCTGCAGGTCACAAGCTGTTTATGTAGTGCGGGAAATATCAGAAAATGCAAGAAAAATAAAATTTGACAAATATGTATTACTGTATTAACTTACTAACTCAATACTACAAAATTGGAGTCACGTAACGTGCAAAAAAATGAAGAAAATAAGCTATTTGAAGCAGTGTTAAAGCTCAGAACAACGAAAGAGTGCAGACAATTCTTCTACGATCTTTGCACGCCATCCGAAGTGGAAGAATTTACGGCGCGATGGCGTGTTGCACGTTTATTGGTCGAGAAAAAGTCTTATCGCCAGATCGCTGATGAAACGGGTGTCAGCACCACTACGGTGGGACGGGTAGCTCGTTTTATCAAATATGGTCATAACGGCTATACCACCATATTAAAACGGCTGGGATAGATTTAATGGAAAATACAAGATTGAAGATAGCCGTCCAAAAATCAGGACGACTGTCGGAGCGTTCGCTTGATTTATTGTCTAAATGCGGGATCACATTGGAAAAAAGCAAAGACCAATTGTTATGCCGTGCGCAAAACTTTCCGCTGGATGTACTTTTAGTGCGTGATGATGACATTCCTGCTTTTATAGCCACCGATGTATGTCAGTTAGGAATTGTTGGTGAAAATGTCCTGTTTGAAGCGCAAGAATGCTCTGAAAATGGCAGCTTTTCCAAGCTGGAAACACTTATAAAACTAGGTTTTGGACGATGCCGTTTATCATTGGCCGTACCGAATGAAGCGGATTATAACGACCTAAATTTCTTTAACGGAAAAACAATTGCAACCTCATATAAAGGATTGCTTGCGCAGTATCTTCAAAATCAAAATATAGATGCAAAAATTGTAACCATGCGTGGTGCAGTGGAGATTGCCCCTAAAACACACCTTGCCGATGCAATTTGCGATTTGGTGTCTACGGGTAGTACCTTAACCTCAAACGGGTTGAAAGAAGTTGAAACAATACTGAATAGCCAAGCTGTATTGATTAAAAATTCTGATATGCCGGATGATTTAAATGATATTTGTACACGCTTGGTTACGCGCATGAGTGCCGTCCTGAAAGCACGAAGTAGCAGATATATTGTTCTGCACGCACCAATTAATGCGCTGGATGAAATTAAAACCGTTCTGCCCGGCTCCGAAGCTCCAACGATTATCCCCTTAAAGGGCTGTGATAAACAAGTTGCCGTCCACGCCGTGAGCGAGGAGGAAGTGTTTTGGAATACAATGGAGGACTTAAAAGCTAAAGGGGCTAGCTCCATTCTCGTTTTGCCTATTGAGAAGATGATGGATTAAGCTATGAAAACAGTAATTTGGAACAACCTGGATAAGAATGAGCAACAAACGTATTTGCAACGCCCGACTATTGCAAACAACACTGATATTAAAGCGCAGGTTGCAGGCATTCTTCGAAACATCCGGCAAAATGGCGACGCAGCTGTCCATCAATATATAAAGCGTTTTGACGGCGTAACATTGGATTCTTTTATTGTTCAAAAACAATCAAAAGACTTTAACCTTAAAATTTGTAAAGCTATTGATACAGCATATCAAAACATCAAAACATTTCACAAAAAGCAGGGCTTTGCAGCTTACTCGCTTGATACTATGCCGGGTGTTCAGTGCCGGCGCATTACACGACCTCTTGAAAATATTGGACTATACGTACCGGGCGGTACTGCACCGCTTGTCTCTACAACACTTATGCTCGGCATACCTGCTCAAATTGCAGGATGCCCGAACATCACACTTTGTACACCGTGCGATAAAAACGGAGAGGTAAATCCCTACATTCTCTATGCTGCAAAGCTGTGCGGCATTGAAAACATATTCAAAATCGGTGGAGCGCAGGCCATTGCGGCGATGGCATATGGTACAGAAACCATTCCCAAATGTGATAAAATTTTTGGTCCCGGCAATGCTTATGTGACCGAAGCTAAAATACAAGTATCATGCGATATAAATGGTACCGCAATAGATATGCCTGCCGGCCCTTCGGAAGTATGCGTCATTGCCAATGAAACCAGCAATCCGGCTTTTGTAGCTGCTGATTTATTGTCACAAGCCGAACATGACATAAATTCACAAGTCTTACTTATAACGCCATCGCATAATTTATCGGATCAGATTCAAAATGAAATTAATAACCAGTTAAAAACGCTGCCACGGCGTAATATTGCCAAAGCCGCGTTAGAAAACAGCCTTGCGGTTATCGTGGATAATATGGACGAAGCAATCACAGCGGCAAATAAATATGCTCCGGAACACTTAATTTTATGCTTTGAAGATGCTGACAAATATTTGGATGATGTGCAAAATGCCGGATCGGTGTTTTTAGGCCAGTGTACGCCGAAAGCCGTAGGTGATTACGCCAGCGGCACAAATCACGTTTTACCGACCTATGGTTATGCGAGGAGCTATTCCGGTTTGAGCGTTGAAGCCTTCCAAAAAACAATGACGGTGCAGACGATCACAGAAACAGGATTAAGCAATATTGGCAATACGGTTGAAACACTGGCCATCTTGGAAGGATTGGACGCGCATGCACGCACTATCTCCATTCGTACAGAAGGCAGGTAAGATGGAATACTTGAAATTCATAGAAGATGTTTTGATTCCGCAGGCTGGTGACTCTATACGCGCATTTTATCAAAAATATTGTGACGGTATTGATATTGGCATTGAAATAAAATCTGATGACTCACTTGCCAGTTTTGCTGACCGTGAGACAGAAAAACGCTTGCGTGAACTTATTATAAACCAGTATCCTGATCACGGTATTTGGGGAGAAGAATTTGGTGCTTATCAAACAGACCGTGATTATATCTGGGTGCTTGATCCGCTGGACGGAACGCGGGAGTTTCTGGCAAAGAAACCGGGGGGGGTGGAACCCTTATTGGTCTGCTTTACAAAGGTAAAGCAGTTGCGGGAACAATCACCGACCCTTTAAATGATCGGATTTTTCTATCAGATCAAACCTGCCAAAAACCAAACGAAGCAAAAGTTTTACAAGATAGTGTAATCGCTTGCACAAATCCTGATGGCATGTTTAAGCCTTATTTTGTGCAAACACTCAAAAATAATACCAAAAACATTACACCCGAATTGAATTGCATGGGGTTAACCGGCGTAATTGAAGGGTCAGCAGATGCTTTTGTAGAAAACTGTTTGCGCCTGCATGATATTGCGCCTGCGCTTCCAGTTTTAACAAACGCAGGCATAACGGTTTTGGACTTGGAGGGCAATGATTACACTGATATACAATTTAATGTTTCACAAGCTGCAAGCGAAAAATACGGCGTTATTGCTACACGCTCAGCGGATTTAGCGGATGAAATTGTAAATCTATATCGGGAGGCACAATGACAAACTCTATCCTGAAACGCGCACGCTCCGATATTATAGAAATAAAGCCGTACTCATCGGCACGCTCTCTGTACAAAAAGCAACCTGATATGATCTTTCTGGATGCTAATGAATGTGGATTTGAACCTTATATCGGTGCGGAAAACCTGTCCCATTATCCCGATCAACAACCTGCGCAACTAACCGATACATTGTGCCGCCTTTATGACGTATCTTCACGCAATATGGCGGTGACACGCGGCGCAGATGAGGCGATTGACTGCTTGATCCGTGTCTTTTGTGTGCCATATCAGGACAATATTATCATTTGCCCGCCGACTTTTGCAATGTATGAACACTCTGCAGGAATTCAGGGCATAGAAGTAAAAAACGCCCCACTGACGGGCAACTTTGCTTTAGATACAAACCTAATAAAAAAAGAAAGCGATCAAAATACAAAACTGATTTTTATTTGCTCCCCAAACAATCCAACGGGCAACCTCATGAACAATGAGGATATTTTGACGCTATGCAATTCGTTCAAAGATACAGCATTGATTGTCGTAGATGAAACTTACATTGAGTATTCTAAAAACGGTGCAAGTGTTTTGCCAAATATTGAAAACACGCCGAATTTGGTTGTTTTACGTACACTTTCTAAATCCTATGCAGCAGCAGGAGTACGGTGCGGTTCCACAATAGCGCAAAAGGACATTATTGATCTAATTTTGAAAATTCTGCCGCCTTACCCTATTCCACAGCCGGTTGTTGAGACAGTAAGCAAAATCCTAACTTCCGATAATTTACAACGTCTGACCGATAAGCGTGCAGACTTATTAAACCGAAAGCAGCGTTTTATCACTAAATTAAAAACGATAGATATTGTAGAAACAGTTTACCCGTCCGATGCCAACTACGTTCTAATCAAAGTAAAAGATAGTAAAACTTTTGTACAATCCTGCCTCCAAAACAACCTCATTATCCGCGATCAATCTTATCAATTTAAATTAGAGAATTGCGTACGAATCTCTATCGGCAGTGAAAGTGAAATGGATAAACTGCTTGCGATCATGCGTGACGAAGAATTGCCGGCATTGCCAAAACAACGAATTGCAACCGTCAACCGCATCACCAACGAAACAGCAATATCTGTTCGCATCAATTTGGACACACAATCTCCTATAACCATTAAAACAGGGATTGGATTTTACGATCACATGCTGGAACAAGTCGCCAAACACGGTGGATTTTCACTGGAACTGGAATGTGATGGCGATTTGGAGATTGATCCACACCACACAATTGAAGACTGTGCAATTGCGCTTGGACAAGCATTAAAAAAGGCTCTTGGTGATAAACGCGGGATCGTACGCTATGGATTCACCGTGCCTATGGATGAGGCTCTGGCACAAGCAACTATTGATTTAAGCGGTAGATTCTATCTAAAATTTGATGGTAACTTTCCTGAAAATATGGTCGGTGATTTACCAACCGATATGGTTAAACATGTTTTTCGTTCTTTTGCCGAAAACCTACAAGCCGCGTTGCACATTAGCGTAGAAGGTGAAAACACGCACCACATGGTAGAAGGTTGCTTCAAAGCCTTGGGACGTTCGCTGTGTCAAGCCATTCGGCGTGATGATGGTGATAATGATTTGCCAAGCACAAAGGGAGCATTATGATTGCGGTAGTTGATAGCGGCGGCGCAAATATCGCATCGGTTCTGTTTGCGCTGGAACGGCTCGGCGTAAAAGGTATCCTTACGTCTGATCCTGATACAATCATCAATGCAGATCACGTTATTCTGCCCGGTGTCGGTGCAGCAGGAACAACGATGGCGCAATTGCGTACAAATGACCTTATTGACTGCCTGAAAAGCCTTACTCAACCTGTTTTAGGTATATGTTTAGGTATGCAGTTATTATTCACCCGTTCGGATGAAGGCAACACCGATATGCTTGGTATTATTGACGGTACTGTGACTAAATTTAACAAAAAATCATGCGCAATTATCCCGCATATGGGGTGGAACACTGTCTCTTTCAACAAGCCGCATCCTCTGACAAAGGACGTTAAAAACAAAAGCTATTTCTATTTTGTGCATTCATACCGTGCGGGAACGGGTGATTATACGATTGGTGAAACGGATTACGGATTGCCATTTTCCGCCGTTGCCGCACAAGATAATTTTATGGGATGCCAATTCCATCCCGAACGCTCCGGCAATGCAGGAGCGCAACTCCTTAAAAACTTTATGGGGATGTAATCATGATTATTTATCCTGCGATAGATTTGATTGATGGAAAGTGTGTACGGCTGCATAAGGGTGATTTTGCACGGCAAACAACCTATAATTTTGATCCAGTTGATATTACCAAGGCGTACAAGCAAAATGGAGCAAAATGGTTGCATGTGGTTGATCTGGATGGTGCAAAAAATCCGGTAAGCCGTCAAACAGGTTTAATCACAAAAATCATTCAAGAAAGCGGTTTAAACGTCCAAACAGGCGGCGGCGCACGATCTTTGAATGATGTGCAAACATTGATTGATGCAGGTGCAAGCCGCGTGGTTATTAGCTCTATGGCCATTAAAAACCCCGATCTGGCAAAGAGAATTATTGTTAATTTTGGGACGGATCGTATTTGTCTCGCTGCTGATGTGATAGAGCAAAATCATACATATAAAATTGCCGTTTCCGGCTGGCAGGAAAGCAGCACAATCAGCTTAAATGATTTTCTAACAGACTATCAAAGCGCAGGCATTAAGCACGTTCTTTGCACTGATATTTCAAAAGACGGCACAATGCAGGGCTGTAATTTTTCCTTATACAAAGACTTGGTGCAAAATTTTCCCGGCTTGTCCATTCAGGCATCTGGCGGTATTCATGCATTGCAGGACTTAAAAAATCTTACCACTAATGGCGTCATTATCGGCAAAGCCCTTTATGAAGGAGCCTTCACCTTGCGTGAAGCATTGGAGGCTGTGACATGTTAGCCAAACGTATTATTCCCTGCCTTGATGTAAAAGACGACCGTGTGGTCAAAGGTGTGCAGTTCCGCAACCATCGTGATATGGGGGATATTTGTGATCTGGCACAAAAATATGCCGATGAGGGCGCGGACGAGTTGGTGTTTTATGATATTACCGCCAGTAGTGAAGGACGAGTGATTGATAAGAGATGGGTT
>JAGLRU010000313.1 GCA_023136145.1 Alphaproteobacteria bacterium | reverse complement strand
TTACTCGACATCAAAGACTTGAATCTAACTACCGCTGCCATCTGCGTTTACCACGAAATGGTCGAAACTGCGGTGAAGGAACTCGAAGGAACAGGTATTCCAGTCGCTGCCGTTTCCGCAGGTTTTCCACACGGCCTTTCTCCTCTAAAGCAAAGACTGGACGAGATCAAAGCTTCCGTCGCGGCGGGAGCAAGCGAAATCGACATCGTTATAAAACGCAGTCATGTCCTGACCGGAAATTGGCAGGCACTCTACGATGAAATAAAAGCTTTCCGCGAAGCTTGTGGTGAAGCACATCTGAAAAGCATCCTTGCAACAGGCGAGCTTGCCACACTGGACAACGTAGCCAAAACCAGTCTCGTCGCAATGATGGCAGGTTCCGATTTTATAAAAACTTCCACCGGCAAGGAAACCATCAACGCCAATCTAAACGTAACGCTGGTGATGGTTCGCATGATCCGCGAATATTTTCAGCAAACTGGAGTCAAGATCGGCTATAAACCCGCCGGCGGTATCGGCACCGCCAAAGATGTACTGAATTATCAGATCATTATAAAAGAAGAACTCGGCAATGACTGGCTTCAACCACATTTATTCAGAATCGGCGCATCCTCGCTCCTGTCCGACATCGAACTCCAGCTTGAACATTTCGTAACCGGAAGATATTCAGCAAATAATCGGCATCCTATCGGCTAAAGGTCACATCCGGCTTTGATTAACTCGCTGGCGGATCAGCTCACTTACGGTCTCGGTAATCCCGAACCCTGACCATTGCGGACACTCGCTTGCGACAGATCGGGTGTTGACTCACCAACAAATTGTTTCTGATAAAGCAGAATTTTCTGATGATGTTTTGTATCATCAAAAATTCTGTTATCTCTTAAGGCTCCTATAAAATCAGCACCTTTTTTATAGAGGCTCTCTACAATATCTGTTTTCCCGGCACCGCAGGCATCGCACAGCAGGCTATCCAGATTATCTTGACTACATTTTTCTGCATCCAACAAACTAACAGCCGCTTCAACAGAAGAATCTTTGCCATCAAAAAGTCCGTTGCGTACGACGCTCGCAAGAAGAATCTGACATCGATAAGGTTGCTCATCAAATAGTTTTGCGGTCGCCAATTGAAGCTGTTTATCATCCATTCCTTCAAAAAGCTGTCCGATATTCACACGCTTGTCACTAAAATTACCAAGAGAATACCCCGCCACGACTGTTTGCAGATTTTTCGGACGCTTTTCCTCGAAGGCTTCCCGGACTCCCTCAAGCAAATAATGCATCTCATCAACACCCTTAATTTTTCTAAACGTTTCCTCGACTTCCTCCGCAGTACCTGTGTACCCTATAGGAAAATAACGATATTTCGCTTTTTCCTTATTAAATGCCTTAGCGAGCTTATTAAATACCTGAGCAAACAAATTGGACACAGCTTCTCTCCTTAAATATACTTGGACTTATGACTATTGTGAATAAGTTTACCTAATAGTATATACATTTGTCAAGCTGCTAAAGATTACTCAAAAACTCTCACCAAAAATATTTGCAAATCTACCCCTAACATCGCGCAGTATCTGGCGTCCACCGCCTGGAGTAATTCTACATTCTATATTCACTGCAACACTCGCATAAACTACATTAGCAGTGGCAGGAAGCCAGTTACCGTTGACTATGCCAACAGCGAAATTAAATGCGCCGATAAGACCAACTATGATTTTCGGATGTCCCACATACTCCGGTTTATTTTGCACAGCATTTCTGAAAGCTACCGCGCCAGCCAAAGCAATAATAGGAAACATCCAAATCGCCGCCGCGCCAACCATCAGTGCTGCAGCAGCATTACCAGAGCAGAGCCAAATATCCGGTCTTTTTGCAAGCAGTAACATCGTCCGCTTGAAAACGGATTGCTTCTTCTTTTCCTTATTTTGTCCATCTGGAATGACTTTTTTGTCTTTGGCGCGTTTTGCATCCTCAATACTATGCGCTATCCTGAGAGCTCCAACGCCCCATAAAAAACCAGCCGCTGCAGGTATCCATGCTCCGCCAAGAAGCGCGACAGCTCCAACGACAAACATTGAAGTCGCACATGCCCTCAGTGGCGTTTTCGGATCAAGAAAAATTTTGGCGAACTGTGAATGCTTTCGTGCAAACTCTGTATCACTAACTGCCAAAGTCTTGGATACAACGGAAACGACCACTGCCGCAAAGCAGGCTACAAATCCCACAACGCTGTGAAGAGAGGCAAATAAAATTGTGTCACCAACGGTATAAGCAACGCCGGGATCGGTAATAACTTCTTTTATAATGTAGAATTTAAATTTATTTGTCATCATGGTTGTTATCAGGCAGCATTGCGAAATGCTTTGGCGCAATTTTCGCTAGAGCATCTCTGGAAGTTATGCCGCCTGCTATCGCTTCAAGAAGAGGGCGCGTCAGACCCTCTTTCTCAAGATTGCTAAAATCAACAGGAATAAAATGTTCCGTTTTCTTGTTAACAATACCGCCATGATCCATAAAATCGAGAACTACACGCGCCTGTTTCACCAAAACTTTTTCATTGCACTCAAACCAAGCCATACTTTCAAGACCTTTAGGCACTCCTTCAAAGCCAGTTTGTCCTGTCGGGTCAGTCTCATCAAGAACAGTTCTCCAGCAAGCTGCATCAATGGAAGCAAGCTGACCTTTGTCTTTGATAAGCTGCCATCCTAAAACTTCAATAATTTTCGCAGCAGCAATATTTTCTGGCTCTACATTGGCCGCGATTTTCTGTATGGGAGGATTATTGATCCACTCCCGAAGTGCCAACACCACCGTAACAAGTGAAGCGCTTTTGTATCCTGGTATAAACGAAAGTGTCGATCCGAGTTCGGTATGGTCGTGCTGCACATCTGGTAAGTGGTCTTTTTCAACATAAGCATGATAGGCGATTGTCATGGTTCTGATATCACCATTTCCATTGCTCAGAAAAGCCACAGAACCCATATAAACTGCTTTTTTAAATACAGAATGCAAGCGTTTGACAACATGGTTATCAGGGTCAAGGACACTTTTGACATCCGGTTCAAACATTCTGCTAATGCGCTCAAAATCCGCAATCCCCGAAAATTCCAATTTCAGGGTTATTGGCATTGCTTTTGAACTCATGTTCTTCCAGTATCCCACTTATAAATCTCAGTTTATCTTAACCTTTTTAATTTTTATATCAACGGCGTTATCACATAATCGCGAAAGTCAAGCTTTCTGCATAAACTTGGACATAAGCTGCATCCTCATGTATAAAGAACCGCAATCGTGATTCTCTTGAAAAGGTTGCCGCCATGCCGCAAAAATCCTCTAAAATCATCAATACACTCCGTGAAGGGCTGACCTTCGACGATGTCCTATTGCTTCCGGGAGCTTCGGATGTACAGCCGATGGACGTTGACACAAAAACCAAACTCACTAAAGACATTATCCTCAACATCCCTCTCCTTTCCGCCGCAATGGATACAGTGACGGAAGCTGGAACGGCTATCGCACTCGCGCAGGCTGGAGGACTTGGCATCGTACACCGCAACCTCGACATTGAAGCGCAGGCTGAACAAGTGAAACGTGTCAAGCGTTACGAGTCAGGCATTATCGTCCACCCGATCACCATCCGCCCTGATGCAACACTAGCGGATGCCCTGAAATTAATGAAACAACATAGCATTTCTGGCATTCCGGTTACGGAGGTCAACGGCACACTAGTCGGAATCCTGACCAATCGCGACGTGCGCTTTGCCGAAAACCAGAAACAGCTAGTTAAAGACCTTATGACATCGGAAAATCTGGTGCGAGTCTACAACACAGTAGATAAAACAAAAGCAAAGAAGCTTTTGCACCAGTACCGCATTGAAAAACTACTGATCGTCGATGACGATGAACGCTGCATCGGTCTGGTCACAGTCAAGGACATTGAAAAAGCCCGGCTACACCCAACAGCCTGCAAAGATAACAACGGCTGCCTCCGTGTCGGAGCTGCCATCGGCACCGGTTCACTAAACCTTGATCGCGCCCGGGCGTTAATCGATGCCGAAGTTGACGTGCTAGTAGTAGATACAGCTCACGGTCACTCAAAAGGCGTTATTAATATGGTCGAAGAACTGCGACGCTCACACAACAACGTCCGAATCGTTGCCGGAAACATCGCAACAACAGACGCGGCAAAAGCACTAATCGACGCAGGTGCCGACAGCCTCAAGGTCGGGATAGGTCCTGGCTCAATCTGCACAACACGCATCATCGCTGGAGTCGGAGTACCACAACTAACCGCCATCATGGACGTATCCGATGTCGCCAAAAAACAAAAAATCCCAGTTATTGCCGATGGCGGAATACAGACTTCAGGAGACATCGCCAAAGCAATTGCAGCAGGAGCAGACTGCGTTATGCTCGGAAGCCTCTTCGCTGGAACAGACGAAGCTCCCGGCGAAATGATCTTCTATCAGGGTCGTTCCTATAAATCTTATCGTGGCATGGGGTCCGTCGGAGCTATGATCAAAGGCTCCGCAGATCGTTATTTCCAAGGAACAGTAAGCGAAAGCCAAAAACTCGTACCAGAAGGAGTCGAAGGGCGCGTCCCTCATAAAGGCTCGATAGCTCCCGTTATCCACCAGATGATCGGCGGCCTCCGCGCAGCAATGGGATATACTGGCAGCGCGACAATTCCCGACATGAAAGCTAAGGCGGAGTTCATCCGCATGACAGGTGCAGGATACCGCGAAAGCCACGTCCATGACGTTACCATCACCCGCGAAGCACCAAACTACAGAACTGATGCCTGACAAAGAGCCATAAATGACCTTCAGAACCGATATCAACGGACTTCGGGCAATCGCCGTTTTGTCAGTTCTAATCCATCATTTCGGGGTATCAGGTTTCAGTGGAGGATACGTTGGAGTTGACGTTTTCTTCGTCATTTCTGGATACTTGATGACCAAAATTATCTGCACAAAACTGTCGGAGGAACGGTTCTCCATGATCGGCTTCTATGCCGCCCGCGCCCGCCGCATCTTGCCCGCGATGGCGGGACTGACTGCCTTTCTCCTGACGATAGGGTATTTTTATCTGGTTTCTATCGATTACAAATTTCTTGGCAAAACGTCACTGTCCGCGCTCACCTTCTATTCCAACTTTGTTTTCGCCAATAAGGGGGATTATTTTGATGATTCCTCCATGGAAAAATGGCTTCTTCATACATGGTCCCTATCGGTCGAATGGCAGTTCTACATACTACTTCCGCTTTTCCTTATGGGACTTTATAAATTTAAAGGTGGGAAGTTTCTAAAACAAGGGGTCGTAAACGTACTTATCCTGTCCATGTGGGCAAATCTGGTAATGGCGAAAAATTGGCCAACAGCCGACTTTTTCATGTCGCACTCGCGAATATGGGAGTTTTTGGCCGGAGGATTGGTTTTCTTCTATGCCCCGACACTCTCCAAAATCCCCCATCTCGGAAAAGCTGGACTACTGTTCATCCTGACATCCGTTTTCTTTTTTCCAGCAGGCGACATCGCATATCCGGGATACTGGGCGATCCTGCCAGTAGCCGGAACTGCCTTCATTATCGCCGCTCAAAAAAGAAATATTCTTCTCGACAACAAAGTAATGCAGTTCTTCGGCGATATTTCATACTCTCTCTATTTGTGGCACTGGCCTATCATAGTCGGAGCCATATATTTTGGAGTCCCGCTCACGCTGCTTAATGTCCTTATATTAATAAGCGTTTCCATTCTTCTTGCGAAAACATCCTACGTCTTTATCGAAACACCTTTCAGACATCCGAAAAAAGGAAAGTCTCATCGCACGCTCCTGCTGACAGGTTTCGGCGGATACTTGTTTATCGCCCTAATGTCCTTTCTGGTGTATTTTTTCAAAGGGCTTCCCACGAGACTGCCTGCGGACGTGAGAGCCATCGAACTTGAGGCTAAAAACGCAAAATCAAACTTATGGAGATATGATTGTAATCGCGATTGTAGTTATAAAAAAGGTGACACTCTGCCTGAGTACGTCATTGGTGCGCCAAAGGTTGCACCTTCAGCCGCCTTCTGGGGGGACTCTCATGTTGGCGCTCTCTCCATTTCCATAAAAGCCTCCCTGACAGAAGCCGGACGCTCTTCCTTTATTTTCAATCACAGTTGCTGCCCACCCATACTAGAGACAGTTTACGTTGAACAATTTAAGAGATGTCTATGCAAACACCTTAATCAAATCACATACGATAAAATCATTTCAAGTCCGAATATCAAGGACGTATTCATGATCGGCAGATGGTCCGCCTATCTACAAGGATATAACGAAAAAGGAAAGCCACATCCATATATTGTTTTCGGCGATAAAGAAAAAGCAAACAGAAGCAACCTTGAAGAAAGATCAAAACGATACACCCAAAAAATGGTCGAGACGGCCTGCGCCCTGACATCACACGGAAAAAACGTCTATATGATGTCTCCCACCCCCGAAATAGGTCGGAAAGTTCCTACCATCATGGCGAAGTCAAGGCTACTCTATCAACGGAATGCAACCGTCGATATTCCTCTGTCGGTACATATACAAAGACACGCTCCAGTGATAGCAGCACTAGAAAGAGCCGAAAAAGAATGTGGCGTTCATTTGTTGAATCCAATACCCTTGCTATGTGATGCCACTACCTGCTCCGGTGTCAGAAACGGAAAATCCTTATATGTAGACGATGATCATCTGAACGCGCGCGGCGGTCGAATCGTTAAACCTCTGTTTGACGAAGCTCTACAACAGCGTTAAAAATTATCCTTCCGTCACGAGTATCGCCCGAAAATCATTAACGTTCGTCAGCGTTGGACCAGTAACGATGGAATGACCAAGTGCCTGAAAAAATCCGTGACCATCATTGTTCGCAAGGCTGTATTTAGGATTGATGCCCATCTTCCAAGCCTGTTTTATACTATCAGGAGAAAGATAAGCTCCAGCAATTTCTTCCATACCATCGACACCATCGGTATCTCCCGCAACAGCGTGAATTCCGGGATGCCCGTCAAGAGCGATTCCCAGCGACAACAGAAATTCGACGTTTCTTCCACCACGCCCATCGCCGCGCACCGTTACGGTCGTTTCGCCACCAGAGAGCAGCACGCAAGGGGGAATGAATGGCTGTGCATGTCTTGCAGTCTGCATCGCAATAGCGGATAAAACCATTCCAACATCCAGAGCTTCGCCTTCTATGCGGTCACTTAAGATATGCGCCCTAATGCCGTAAGACTCCGCCACCTTCGCCGCATTTTCCAACGCCATTTGCGGCGTGGCGATCAAGCGTGTAACAACCCCCTTTATGCGTGGATCGTCCGGCTTGACGGATTCAGTCTTGCCCTCCTCCAGCATTTCAATGATATAACGGGAAACATTGATTCCGTATTTTTTCAGGATTTCGAGAGCATCGGCGCAAGTTGTTACGTCCGCTACCGTTGGGCCGGAAGCAATATCTGCCGGGTCATCTCCCGGAACATCAGATATAAGTAGCGTAATGACTTTCGCAGGATAACAAGCGGAGGCAAGACGTCCACCCTTAATGGCAGAAAGATGTCTGCGCACACAATTCATTTCGCTGATTGAAGCTCCGGATTTCAGAAGGCTCCGGCTAACAACCTGCTTATCTTCCAAAGACAAACCTTCCGATGGCAACGGCAGCAAGACAGAACCACCACCGGAAATCAAGCATAAAACGGTGTCTTTTTCGGTCAGGTTGCTGACAGTCTCCAGAATCCTCCGCGCAGCATTCATGCCAGCAATATCAGGAACCGGATGCGCGGCCTGAACAATCTCTATGCGACGACATGGAACTTCATATCCATAGCGCGTAACAACCAGCCCGCTTAAATCTCCATTCCAGTTGTCCTCAACTGCCTTCGCCATAGCAGCGGATGCTTTGCCCGCACCAATAACCACCAAACGACCTTCAGGAATCGGCGGCAAAAACGGTGGAACGCAAAGCTCTGACTGCGCCGCAGAAATGGCAGCTTGAAACATTTTGATAAGAATTTCTTTCGGATTCTCCATGCTTTCTCTTATCCTTTTCTAAAATAATGGATGACGATCCGCATAAGACAATTTGAAATTTTACCAGACTTTTGACAGTGGGGAAATATTCCCTTCTGACCATCTCTAAAAACACTACGCAATTTTCCAATTATTGTTATGCTCGCCTTGCGCGGACATCCAGAAGACTATTCAGCCATCATTATAAACTCATAAGGCGCGTAGACACGCTTCCAGACCCCACGCGCAGGCGGTGGTGACGGGTTGTTTTGATTTTGAATAATATTCATCTAAGGTCGTAAATCTTAAATATTTCCATATTCAGAAACACGGCTTTAAATCACGTTCATTTTTTTAGCAAATTTATGTATACAAATCAGGCTGTTTCCCTATATAATTATGAAAAAATAATTCCCGTCGCTCGTTGCTCCGCATCATGATATAAAAGACTTCAATTTGTATATAAAGGTACTTAATCAGTGAGGTTCATTTGCCTACTAAACAACAGCATAACATTCTGATGTTAAACGGCCCCAATCTGAATATGCTCGGCGTTCGGGAACCGGATATGTACGGCTTCAAAAATCTGGACGCAATCTCAGCAAAGTGCAAAGAATATGCGACAGAGCTTGGCTACTCCATCGACTTTCGCCAATCCAACCACGAAGGCGAATTAGTCACTATTATACAGGAAGCAAGAAGTAATTATTCAGGAGTTATTATCAACGGCGGCGCATATTCTCATACATCCATCGCTCTGCTAGATGCTCTAAAACTACTGGAAATTCCGATTATAGAAGTGCATATCAGCAATGTTTTCAAGCGTGAAAGCTTTCGCCACCACTCTTATATATCAAAAGTAGCGAAAGGCGTGATCTGCGGTTTCGGTGCTCATGGCTATATTCTCGCTCTGAACGCAATTCACACGCTGCTGGAAGAATAGGAAATGAATAAAAAGAGGAAACCCATGCCACCAATGAAAATCGATCACGAGGCAATCCGAAATCTTGCCACTCTGCTGACCGAAACGGATCTGACCGAAATTGAAATTGCCGAAGGCGATAAGCGAATCCGCGTTGCTCGATCCCTCAGCGTCCAGACCGTTACAGCACCAACCTCCCTGCCCCAGATAAGTACAGCCAATGTCCCCGACACCGAAAAACCGATAGATATTTCACCGGAAAACCATCCCGGATCTCTCAAATCGCCTATGGTTGGCACTATCTATCTACAAGCCGAGGCTAGCCTGCCTCGATTCGTTGCCAAAGGCGACACCGTCAAGGAGGGGGATACGTTGCTTATCATTGAGGCTATGAAAGTCATGAACCCTATCAAGGCGGATAGAAGCGGAACAATCACCGATATTCTGGTTGAGGATTCGCAGCCTGTCGAATTCGGGCAGGCTCTTGTAATTATCGAGTGAGAAAAACATGTTCAACAAAATCCTGATTGCCAACCGGGGAGAGATTGCCTTACGCATTGTGCGTACATGCAAGGAAATGGATATTGAAACGGTCGTCGTGCATTCCACCGCCGATGCAAACGGCATGGCAGTGCGAATGGCTGATGAAAGCGTTTGCATCGGTCCACCTATGGCGCGGCAAAGCTACCTCAATATCCACGCAATCCTAACCGCAGCAACCGTCACTGATGCCGATGCCATTCACCCGGGCATCGGATTCCTGTCCGAAAACGAAGAATTCAGTCGCATGGTAGAGGATCACGGTTTTACATTTATCGGCCCTGCACCAGAACATATTGCCACCATGGGCGATAAAGCCATCGCCAAAGAAACTATGAAAGCCTTAGGTATACCAACCATCCCCGGCTCCATCGGCATCGTTAAGGATGCGGAAGAAGGTCTTAAGATTTCCAGAGAATGCGGCTTTCCTGTACTCATTAAGGCAGTTGCCGGAGGCGGAGGGAAAGGATTGAAAGTCTCTTACAACGAGGAAGATTTCAAAGATGCCTTCACTATGGCTTCGACTGAGGCGAAAGCAGCATTCGGAAATGGCGATGTTTATATCGAAAAATACCTTAGCCATCCGCGCCATATCGAAATACAGGTAATCGGGGATACACACGGTAACGCTGTGCATCTTGGCGAGCGAGACTGTTCCATCCAGCGAAGCCATCAAAAAGTAATTGAGGAATGCCCCTCCCCCGGATTAACACCAGAGCAACGCAAATACGCTGGCAAACTTGCCACAGAATGCGTCCGAAAAATAAACTATCGCGGAGTCGGAACGATAGAATTTCTTTTTGAAGACGGTGAATTCTACTTTATGGAAATGAATACACGTCTACAGGTTGAACATCCGGTAACAGAAATGGTCACAGGTGTCGATCTGGTACGGGAGCAAATCATGGTTGCAGCCGGAAACAAACTATCTTTCAAGCAGGAAGATGTCAATTTCACTGGTCACGCCTTCGAATGTCGAATCAACGCCGAGCATCCAGAAACATTTATCCCCTCCCCCGGAAAAATTATTAGATACCATGCGCCGGGAGGAGCAGGCGTGCGCGTGGACAGTGCTATTTATGATGGATATACTGTACCTCCAAACTACGACAGTCTAGTAGCGAAGCTAATCGTCCATGCCAGAACACGCGAAGAAGCACTAATGCGGATGGAACGTGCGTTGTGGGAATGCGTGATTGATGGGATCCAAACCAACATCCCACTGCAACTGCGCATTTTACAGGAACCTAAATTTCGCGCAGGAGAGTTCGACATTCATTGGCTAGAAAACAAGATGCTCCGAAAAAAAGAGAAGCCAAAAATTATCAATGATTAAGGGGCTGTACCAGATAATTAGCCCATAAGTTATTTAACCTATTTTTGACCAGAACAGCTAGCGATAATATGAAAACAATAAACGCTGCCCTCGTTGAAATGCGGGATAGTTTCAAATCTGCCGGACTAGACACGCCAGAGCTGGATGCACGTCTACTGATTCAAAATGTATTGGAGATAAGTCCTGAGAGATTATTATTAGATTTCAATAAATTAGTTACTGATTCTGAAAGTAAGAGATTAATTAACGCCATGCAGCGCAGACTTTTGCGGGAGCCAGTATCACGCATTATAGGGTCACGATCATTCTGGAAGTCTGAGTTTAAGATTACACCGAAAACTCTTGATCCAAGGCCAGATTCTGAGACTTTAATCGAATCTGTACTCAGTATTGCAAATAAAGAAGCTCCTTTGACAATATTGGACATGGGAACTGGCTCTGGTTGCCTTCTTCTCTCGCTCTTGCAAGAACTGCCGCAAGCTACAGGCATCGGAATTGACATCAGTGCAGAAGCTGTTCAAATAGCTATACAAAACGCGAAAACCCTCAACCTTTCAAAGCGAGTTTTATTCAAAGTAATGAACTGGACAGAAATGACAAACGAATCCACCTTTGATCTGGTTATCAGCAATCCTCCCTATATTTCGGAATCTGATATATCCACACTGGAACCGGAAGTCAGGCAGCATGACCCCATCCTCGCCCTTTCAGGAGGAACGGATGGACTTGATTGTTATAGAGAAATTGCTATTTTACTACCTTGTCTGCTCACTGAAACAGGGTATGCTTTTCTAGAGATAGGAGCGACACAGGCGAAAACAGTCAAAGATATTCTTGCAAAACAAAGCGTTCGCGTGCTAAGAGTTACTCAGGATCTCGCCGGTCATAACAGATGTGTCGTTGCGCACTTGGTCTGAATGAGAAAGGTCTTTATCATTGCCATTTATTACGGCTAAATTGAAACCGGAGCGGTTTAAACATAAATCAAAGTGAAAAGTAGAAATGAGACATAATCAAAACACTCGACGTGCGCGTGGTCACAGTAATAATGGCATGGATCGCAGCGGTGGGCATCGTTATAACAGCGGAAGCGGAAAACAGGGTGGAAAACGTGTCAACTTGCGCGTCCAAAGTTTTGACAGTAACGGACCTGATGTCCGCATTCGCGGAACAGCACATCAGATCAATGAAAAATACGTAACATTGGCGCGGGACGCAACATCCGCCGGAGATCATGTACTAGCTGAAAGCTATCTACAACACGCAGAACATTATCAGCGATTCATTAATGAAATAACCGAAGAAGCGAACCTGTATAACAAACAACATAAACCGCAGCAACAGCCGGAACAACAACCGCAGCAACAACCGGCACAACAACCGGCACAACAACCGCAGCAAAAGACGGTACAACAACCACAACCACCACAGCGACAACCAGACGGTAGCGATGTAGCAACAAATCCTGAAGTAGACAAACTTAACGACCTCGATCAGGGATTCCTTGTAGGCTCTCGTAATGTATCGCAACCAGACGGCGCAAAGACATCACAACCTTCCAGCGACAAAAAAGAAGAATCTCTAGAGATTCTTCT
>JAGLRU010000312.1 GCA_023136145.1 Alphaproteobacteria bacterium | reverse complement strand
CGCAATTTTTGTTAATCATGGAAAGCGTACGCTGCACCAGATTTCCAAAGTTGTTCGCCAGTTCGGCATTAATGCGGTTGGTCATTAAGTCATAAGAAATATCGCCGTCCTGCCCAAATGTCGCTTCACGCATCAAAGCATAGCGAGTCTGATCAACACCGTATTTTTCAATCAAGTCTTTCGGCGCAATCACATTACCGACAGATTTTGACATTTTCTCCCCGTCTGTCAGCAAAAACCCGTGACCAAATATACGCTTCGGCAAAGGCAGCCCCGCCGACATCAAAAACGCAGGCCAATAAATCGCATGAAAGCGCACAATATCCTTACCTATCAAATGTATATCGCACGGCCAGTATTTTTTGAACTTTTCCGCGTCAGCATCCTGATAGTCAACTGCGCTTAAGTAGTTTGTCAACGCATCCACCCACACATACATAATATGGTTCGGCTCTCCCGGAACCGGAACGCCCCAGTCAAACGTCGTGCGGGAAATCGACAAATCCCTTAACCCCTGCTTTACAAAATTAACAACTTCGTTTTTGCGAAAGGAAGGCTGAACAAAATCCGGCTGCTTCTCGTAAAGTTCCAACAATTTATCAGTGTAAGCGGAGAGCTTGAAAAAATAACTTTCCTCCTCCATCCACTCTACTTCTGTTTTTGTCTCAGTAGAAACTTTCTTTCCGTCCGACAAAGTCGTCAGTTCGTCTTCGTTATAAAAAGCCTCGTCGCGTGTGGAATACCAGCCCGCGTATTTGCTAAGATAAATATCGCCATTCTCTTCCATCTTCTTCCAGATAGCCTGACACGCCTTCTTGTGAGAATCCTCCGTAGTGCGTATAAATCGATCATAAGAGACATTCATCAACTCGCACATTTCTTTAAATAACGCCGCAATCTCATCAACAAACTGCTGCGAATTCTTGCCCGCCGCAAGGGCAGACTTTTCCACCTTCTGACCATGCTCATCAGTTCCGGTTACAAAATAAACATCATACCCGTCCAGCTTTTTAAACCGCGCCATAACGTCGGCACCAATCGCTTCATAGGCATGACCGATATGCGGCGCGGCATTTACGTATGAAATTGCCGTTGTGATGTAAAAATGTGGTTTGGTCATTTATTTTCCCTGTTGAAGTACTAGAAAAGTGTTGATGATCGTCATACGCTTGTCGAGGTTGCTGATTTCCGTTTGCAGAACAATTTGCGAAATTTTTTCCCAGACACGGAAAAAATAACCAGACGAATGCAAATCACCGATCTTTTGAAATATCTCCGCATCGCCGGACAAGATGTCTTCCGTAGGCATGCCACGCACCTCCGCACGCGCCTGACGCTCACACCAGCCGATCATAATTTCCGTGGCGGTGGCATAGCTTTCATCCGCGCCACGTTTTCCCAGCTTCTCGGCGAGATCATGCACCATAACCATATCAAGTTTCGGCATAGTCGAAACCACGTCCAGAAGCTGGCGGTAAAGATCAACGCCATCATCTTTATAAAAACTCAAAGCCTTGCCGATGCTACCATGCGAGATACGGCTCAAAAGAGCTTTTTCATCCGCGCCCAAACCCTGCACTCGCGTATCCAGTAAATCACTAACGGTTTTTTCAGACAACGGCTCCATAAGCACCATCCGGCAGCGTGAGCGTATTGTCGGCAAAAGACTTCCGGGCTGACTGGTTGTCAAAATTAGCACCGTTTTTTTCGGAGGCTCTTCCAGAACTTTCAAAAGCGCGTTCTGGCTGGAAGCGTTGAGATATTCGGCACCATCTACGATCACCACGCGCCAGCCGCCTTCCGCCGCAGTCATACGGACAAAAGGATGAATGCGACGCACTGACTCCACGGAAACATTGTTTTTAAAGCAACCTTTTTTTTCATCAAATTCACGCTCGACCGTCAACAAATCCGCATGGCCGGAAGAAGCCACCCTATGAAATACTGGATGCTCTGGCGCAACATGCAGGCTAACCGGAAGAGGATCATCTCCAAACAATCCAGCTTCCTGCTGGTCTGCTCTACCGGAAAACAAAAAACGCGCCAAACGGAAAGCCAGTGTCGCCTTGCCGATCCCCTGCGACCCCGCCAAAACAAGCGCATGAGGCAAACGCCCTGTTAAACAATCCTGAAGCAAAGACTTTTCGATGTCCTCATGACCGGAGAGATCTGGATTGGCACGCGGAACCACTTCTACCGGAACAACAGCATCCGCTTCTTTTTCTATATCATCCGTTTCATCGTCATCGAAGAGGCTAGCCATACCGCGCCTCTTTTCCTCTGACACCGAAGCGGGAAAAGATTACCTCCAGCATCCGCTGATGAACGAACTGGACATCCTGTGTCGCGTCGATCATCACACAGCGATCAGGGAATTTTTTAGCGATCTCCAAAAATCCGGTTCTGAGCCTCTGATGGAACGAAAGTCCCATACGCTCATAACGGTCTTCCGTTGCTTCTGTACTGTTTGATGTGGCTTTCAGATGCTTCATTGACCGCCCGATCCCCATTTCAGGATCAATGTCGAAAATAAACGTCAAGTTCGGCTGAAATTCCCCCGCAACCATTTGATAGAGGCTCTCGATCACCTGCATGTCCAACCCCATGCCGTAGCCTTGAAGAACGCGGGAGGAATCAGCAAAGCGGTCAGAAAGCACCCACTGACCCTTTTCTATCGCAGGCCAAATTTTATCAACCAAATGCTCGCGCCGCGCAGCAAAAAGCAGCATAGCTTCCGTCAGTGGATCGAAAGACCCACTGTCCCGTTGTAACAAAAGGGTACGAATACGCTCCGCTTGAGGAGTGCCACCGGGTTCACGCGACATCAAAACATCTGTTCCCGCATCGGAGAGTGCCTGATGCAAAAGCCTGATCTGCGTGCTCTTACCAGAGCCTTCCCCTCCTTCCAGCGTAATAAAAACGCCATTTTTCACCGTCTGCGTTCCTCCAGAAGATGGAAAAAACGAGCCATAACGCGACCGGGTATCCCCTTACGTTCAACACTATTTCCAGTTAGCAGATTAACCTCAACAGGCAATTGATCCGGTATCTCGATACGAAGCTTTCCAGCAAAAACTCCTTTCACAACCGGCGCGATAAGAGGAGTCTTGTAAATTGCTGTCATCTTAACATTCTCCCGTCCGATAATCGGCAGGATAGTCGTTACATCCATTTCAGCGACAAGAGGCACGTTATCTTCCTGCCCTAGCCATACCTCGGTCTCCGCTACAGAATCACCCTTTTTGAGAATTTTCTTGCTTTCAAAATCGCGGAATCCCCATTCAAGAAGTTTTCTTCCTTCCTCCGCACGCTGTTTTTTACTCTGCAACCCGTTGACTACCAGAATAAGGCGACGTCCATCCCTGAACGCGGAACCGATCAGACCATAGCCAGCTATCTCCGTATGACCTGTCTTGATCCCGTCCGCCCCCTCCACTTTTCCGAGAAGTGGATCGCGGTTGGACTGACGTATCTTGTTATAAGTGAATTCCTTCTCGCTGAAATAATGATAATACTCAGGAAAGTCTACCATCATACGAAAAGCCAGAAGTGACAAATCACGCGGAGTTGAATAATGATCCGGAACAGGCCAGCCACTAGCATTCATAAAATGACTGTTCATCATACCTAGTTCCCGAGCGCGGCTGTTCATGCGTTCAGCAAAAGCTTCCTCCGAACCAGCAATGCCCTCCGCCAGAGCAACCGTTGCATCGTTTCCGGACTGTATCGCCACACCACGAATCAAATCTTCGACCTTAACCTTGCTGCCCTCCCTGATAAACATTTTGGAGCCGCCCATCCTCCATGCTTTTTCGCTGATCAGAAGATTATCGTTTAACTTTAAATACCCTTTCTTCAGCGCATCGAACACCACGTATAAAGTCATGACCTTGCTCATGGACGAAGTGGGCATACGCTCATCCGAGTTTTTATCCAGCAACACCGTTCCGGTTCCAGCATCCAGAAGGATAGCATGTGTCGCTGGAGTCGATATGATTGCAGCATGAGAATGTGTCGCATATACCAACAGAAACACTGCGACAAATAAGAGAATTTTTTTCTTCATCTTGCTATGACTTCTTTTCACTATTTTTTGTTTTTAACATTTTTGACGACTCTGGCGGTTGTCTGACCAGCTTGGATAACTTTTTCTAGCACTTTATCTGCTTCCTCCACAGAAGCGAGCGGCCCCAACTTAACGCGGTACATCTTACGTGATCTGATGGTGACTGGCTCTATGACGGTGGGTGCTATTTTTACTAACCGTTTCGTCAACCGTTCCGCATTATCAAAGACGGCAAAGGAACCAGCCTGAACGAAAATATCCGTTGGACTTACAGACGCTTTCATCACGACAGGATCAGGCATAAAACGTCCTTTATCTATATATCCTTCCGCCATCTTGTGCGACGACGGCGCACTGTTCCATACAACATCCTTATTAGGCGAGGTCAGTTCATCCACCGTAATCGTCGGTGTCAACAAACTTTCAGGCAAATCGTCCACATTGGCAGACGGAGAAGCCAGCCTGATCGGTTTCGATACGACAGAATGTTTCAGAGTGGCCGAACTGACCTTGCCAGAATTTTTGCCATGCAAATCCTTCAGAGTCAGACGTGTCGTATCCTCGCCATTTCTTGCAGCCTCCGCCAAAGTGCGACTTTCCCTCTCAAGAACTTTGAGACGGACGCGAGCCGTCCCCTTCCCCTTAAATCCAAGCAATTCCGCCGTGCGCTTAGAAGCATCCAGAACACGTCCATGCTTGAAAGGACCTCGGTCATTGACTCGCACCACAACAGAACGACCGTTCTCAAGATTTGTAACACGAACAATGGATGGTAATTGCAGCGTCCGGTGAGCCACCGTCAATTCATTCTGGTCAAAAATCTCCCCATTGGCGGTAAGCTCTTTATGGAAGCCGGGGCCGTACCAAGAGGCAATGCCCGTCTCTACCAAAGTGAAATCCTCCTCTGGATAATACCAAATGCCATCAATCTTATAGGGATCACCGACTTTGTATGTGCCCTTAGACTCCTGCTGACCCGGCCAAACAACCTTCTTGACCCAGTGGGACATCAATTTCGTCTCAGAACACCCAGACAATAACCAAAAACCTGCAAAAAGCAGCACCATAAACTTTAATGAACGAAAGCTAAGCATAGTACTTCTCCGGTTTTATTTGTGAATCGCCAGTGTGAAGCATACCTTGTTTCAGTAACCATTTTCAATGGTTCAACCCATCGGCAAAAAGCCCAACAATCGTTGCAAAATAAAGCGAAGCATTCCATCTCAGAATACCCCTATAATTGTCATACACTATGTAAACTTTATACCCTACACCGCCCGGCTGAACAACAGACACTAGATCAGCCCCTTCGTGTGGAACCATTTTTCCATTCAGCAGACGAACTCCGGCATCGTTCCAGAATTTAAGTGGCTTCTTAACACCCGTCCCTATCAGCTTGTTATTAAAGGAAACAGGGAGTCTCACTCGATGCCCCCACGCCTTCCCTGCCTTCCACCCGTTGGAAGAAAGATACCTAGCTGCGGAGGCAAAAACATCCGCTTTGGTATTCCAGATATCCCGTCTTCCATCCTTATTATAATCTTCAGCGAAATTCTCAAAACTTGTAGGCATAAACTGGCACTGCCCCATTGCTCCCGCCCAAGAACCTTTCATTTCATGCAGCCCTATATTTCCCTGATCAACAATACGCAAAGCCCTGAGCAACTCCTTTCTGAAGAACGCACCACGTCTGCCATCATACGCCAGAGTGACTAGCGCGGGGATAACTTCAAACCCACCAGTATTTTTGCCAAAATTAGTCTCAATACCCCAGAGTGCAACGATATATCGGGGTTCTACCCCATAATCCCTTCCTATGCGATTCAGCAGTGTCTTATGCTTTTTCATCATAAAACGCCCTTCCTTTATGCGAGCTTTCGTCAGGACATTTTTCCGGTATCGCGTAAAGCTAACGGTATTCTCAGGTTGCTTGCGATCAAGACGAAGAATTCTCACATTCGGCACAAGCGTATATGGCAACGCCTCCAAAATCAGCCTTTCTGAAATTCCATATCGGAAAGCTTCCTGCCGTAAATCATTAAGCCATAAATAAAAATCCTTAGTGTCAGCATAAGAAGAATGCACCGGCTTTAATAAAACCACCATTGCCAATAAAATTGCTCCCAAGAGCCGCACTCTACCTCTTACAGCCACGACTTGACATTCTCCACCGGCTTTCCGACTTTCACCAACACATACCCTACCCAGCAACGCCTAATCCACCAAATAGCAGTCGGAACTATCGTTGCCATGGTGATAAGGGAAACTTTAGTCATATTGTTGTCCATATAACTCTGAATGCCGCTCATCATAGCTGCCGGATCATCGCCTCTCATTGAAGAAGCAAGGAACGCAATATCCGTCAGATTCCAAATAAGAATTGCAGCGATAACGGCTGCCGCCGGAACAATCACTCCACCGCCAATCCAGAACGTGCGGGACAACCACTGAAAATGACTGTCATAAATCGTATCCTTTGCTCGCGCTCTGTTGACAGCAGTCAGGATATAGGCAATCACAAGAGCTATAATGCCCAGCAGAACAGTCTCAAAGAAAAATTGCAACACAGCACTCAAGGCATAAACACCATAAAGAGTTATGCAGAGTTTTTTATAATCG
>JAGLRU010000311.1 GCA_023136145.1 Alphaproteobacteria bacterium | reverse complement strand
TGCAGGCGGTACCATTAACGCCGACCTTAAAGGCTATCAGCATTCCACAGGACCCGGAGAAGGAATAGATGGTAATGGTCAGTGTGCCGGAGGCGCGGCATACGGTGGAGACGGAGGAGTCGGAAATGTAGGTGCCGGCGGTTCCGCTTATGGCTCTATCACAGCACCTACTGATCTCGGAAGTGGAGGAGGAGATCGCGGTGGTGGGTATAGTACTTATGGTGGCGCGGGCGGAGGCGCCGTTAAACTGACTATTTCAGGAACTTCTACTATCTCAGGGGTTATTACGGCTAATGGCGGAAACGGTTCTACTTATTCCGGCGGCGGTTCCGGAGGAAGCGTCTATATTACAACGGGTATACTCGCGGGAGCAGGGACGATTATCACGAGTGGAGGGATTGGTAATTCTTCTGCTGGCGGAGGCGGAGGCGGAAGAATAGCTGTTCATTATACTACGGATTCTTCTTCTGTTACTTATCAGGCATACGGAGGAAGTCCCGTTAGTAGGCAAGGTGGAGCAGGAACAATTTATACAAAAGATACGGACGTTGCTAATGGGGATCTCTTGATCGATAATAATAGTCAGGATAGTTTGAGTGACACGTATCTCGGCAGAACTCCAATAAACGAAACAATTACTTTTGATGCTATTACAATTCAAAATTATGGCAATCTGGAAACAGGCACTTCTGTCAATATCACCTATACTGCTCTTGACTGGTCAACAAAAGGAACGATAACCGATCTTGGAGGAACATTTGACTTACTGAGCGGAGGAGGAGCTATGACTATTCCTGAAACATCAAGGCTTTATGCGTATACAACAAGAACCAATAGTAGTTGTACTGTAAACGGATACATGGAAACGAGACAGGCAATTACCACCGCGGGTGATTTTAATGTTGGAATATCCGGAATCTTAACGCATGAAGCCAATACTACCACTCAGCAATATGTAATTGATATTACGGCCGCTAACTTTACCATAGCTGCAGGCGGTACCATTAACGCCGAC
>JAGLRU010000310.1 GCA_023136145.1 Alphaproteobacteria bacterium | reverse complement strand
CCGGGTTTTTCTGAAACTTTACACGGCACTGTCAGGGAACTTGGTTATCAGATTCTCAAAAACGATCTCAACGACACAGACCCTCTGGCGGATCGCGATGCCCGCATCGTTGAGAACAGAATTTCCCTCCCTGACTCCGATGCGGAAAAACTGCAACATCTCCTCTATATGAAAGTGGATGTCAGGATCAGACCATGATGCCCGGGAAATCCTTTTTCTTCGCCTTTCGTCTCGCATGGCGTCAACTCACACATGAAAAAGCCAAGCTTTTCGCCGCCACGCTGGGAGTCGTGTTTGCCTGCGTGCTTGTATTTATGCAGCTTGGATTTAGAGACTCCCTTTACGCCAGCATCGTTAAGCTCCCCGCCGTGATGGAAGGCGACCTATTCCTGATGCACAAGCAAACAGAAGCAATATGGAGGACAGTCAGTTTTCCGCGACAACAGCTAAAACGCGCTTTCTCTCTTCCGGAAGTTGAAAGCGCCGTTCCCCTCTATATCGGAATGGCGCACTGGAGAAACCCCGATAACAAATCAAAAAAAATCTTGCTTCTCTTTGGTTATGATCCGGATACAAATGTCTTCAAAGGTAAAGACATCCGGAAAAATAAAAAGAAGCTTCTCCTTCAAAACACTGTACTTTTTGACAGCCTTTCGCATCCGGGTTACGGCTCCATTGAAGAAACACTTTCTAAACAAAGACTGTTCACGGAAGTAAATGATCATAAAGTAGAAGTGCTTGACACTTTTAAGGTAGGCCCTTCCTTTGCCGCCGACGGCAGTGCAATAACAAGCGATCTGAATTTCCTTCGTATTTTTCCGGATCGCCATATTGGAAAAATCGATATTGGTATTATACGCCTAAAGCCAGGCAGCAATATATTAGAAACACAAACATTCCTAAAACAAAGACTGGATAGAGACTTAAATGTCTTAACTCATGAAGAAATGGTCACAGATGAACTGTCCTTCTGGCAAGATAAAACTCCGGTTGGATTTGTTTTCGGTTTCGGCGTTATTATAGGACTAATCGTCGGTATGGTTATCGTCTATCAAATCCTTTTTACCGATGTTACCAACCACCTGAATGAATATGCTACGCTAAAAGCACTGGGATATTCCCACCGCTATTTAACTTACGTTGTTTTTACAGCCTCCCTGATTCTTGCCGTTCTCGGTTTTATTCCGGGATTAATTATATCAGCAGCCCTTTACCGCCTAACCGAAGGAATTATATACATACCCATGCCGCTCGGACTTGGAAAAATCATGACCATCTTCAGCCTTATCCTTGGCATGTGTATTATTTCCGGCTCCATCGCCATGAAAAAACTCAAATC